>CAYIJU010000001.1:0-18613 GCA_964363855.1 uncultured Candidatus Saccharibacteria bacterium
TTTTGCCCCGAAAATCCAATACGAATTAGTCGCCGAGCGAAGCGAGGCGAACCAACGAAATTTGACTTTTCCTTACTGGTGCGCGGGAGAGGAGTCGAACCTCCACGCCTTTCGGCACCAGCTCCTTGGGCTGGCGTGTCTACCGTTCCACCACTCGCGCTTTTTTGCCTTTGGCCGTTCTTAAATAATATAGTTTTGCTCTTCTTACTTTTCCCTTTCTGAGAACTTCAATTTTTTCAATGATAGGGGAGTGCAAGGGGAAAATTCTCTCCACGGCGATGCCATCAATTACTTTCCTGACGATAATAGTTGATCCCATTTCTTTGCCGTGTTTTCTGGCAATAACAATGCCCTCAAAGGTTTGCAGCCGTTCTTTATCGCCCTCTTTAACTTTCTGGGAAACCAAAACCGTATCGCCGGTTTGAATTTCGGGCAAGCCTTGACCCTGAGTTTGTCGAAGGGTTTCAATCTGGGCTTTTAAAAAATTGTCCATCTTGTTTTCCATAATTTATACAATAACAAAATCCTTAACAAAAAACAAGTGTTTTTTTAGCCGAAGGGTGGGCGGTGCAGGACTTGAACCTACAACATCCTCAACGTCAATGAGGCGCTCTGCCATTGAGCTAACCGCCCGGTGTGCGCGTGGATGGACTCGAACCATCGACCCTGCGATTATAAGTCGCATGCTCTAACCAACTGAGCTACACGCGCTTGACTGATTTTTTTAATCCCACCAGTTCTTCAAATTCCTCTTTTTCAATGGTTTCTTTTTCAACTAGGCGCTTGGCTACTTTTTCGAGCAAGTTTCTTTTTTTAATTAAAATTTTCTGGGCCGTAATTTGCGCGCTTTTAATAATCTTTTCCACCTCGGCATCAATTTTTTCCGCTACTTTTTCAGAATAATTTTTATGCTCGCTGCCCTCCCAACCCAAAAATGCCAGCTCTTCTTTCTCGCCAAAAGCAATTGGGCCTAAAGAAGACATGCCATATTCCTTAATCAATTTTCGGGCTATGTAAGAGGCCTTTTCTAAATCATTTGAAGCGCCGGTTGTAATTTCTCCGAATTTTATTTTTTCCGCTGTATATCCACCAAGCAAAGTGGCAATATCTGCCAAAAACTCTGTTTTCGTCTTCATTTTTCTTTCTTCAGAAGGCATTTTTAAAGTATAGCCGGCGGCCATACCCCTGGCGACAATAGAAACTTTTCTGATCTGTTCCCCGCCGGGCAAGAATGTATCGGCTACGGCGTGGCCGGCTTCATGATAGGCGGCAATCTCTTTTTCTTTGACAGACAGAATATGGGATTTTCTTTCCGGTCCCAGCAAGACCTTTTCAATCGAATCTAAAATATCTTCTTGAAAAACTTGGATTTTATTTTTTCTGGCGGCTAAAAGCGCGGCCTCATTAACGACATTAGCCAAATCAGCACCGGAAAATCCGGGGGTTCTCTCCGCCACTTCTCTTAATTTAACATTCAAAGCCAAGGGTTTTCCCCTGCTGTGAATTTTTAAAATTTCTTCCCGGTCGCTGATATCGGGCAGATCTAAAACAATTCTTCGGTCAAATCGGCCGGGCCTTAACAAGGCGGGGTCCAAAACGTCCGGCCTGTTGGTATTATGGGCAAGAAGCGGACTTTCTCCGGCAAAGAAAGCTTCGTTTTCACAACCGCAAAAATCATAAACATATCCATCGTAGGGGATTTTTTTAATACTTTTAATAATCGGTCGATTGATCGATCCCTTCATTCTGCTATCTAAAATATTTAAAGGATTTTGAGTTTTGCCGAATCCGAGCCGCCAAGCGATTGTTTCCGCGAGGGGTTTTCCGTTGCGTATTCGTCTGCCCATTTTTGCCTTAAACAGATGAATATAGCTTTTAAATCCATGCATTCTTAAAAGCCAGTTTAGTTCTATAATTAGCTGCTTACTTACTGAAGTTGCTTCTCCTCTATCATTTTTATCAATATGGCCGTCACCGTTAAAATACCCCCTGAAAAATTCTTTAAAGAATTCAAAAGGCGCTTCAAAAAGAAATTGGGGCACGTGTTTATTTTTAGCGCCCTTGCCGCAATGTTTCGCAAAAAATTCAGCCAAAGGTTTGCAGTGGTAAACAATATTAACAGCATTGCTGGTAATAAATCTTACCTTATTTGGCTCTAAATTGAAGATTTCTTTCATTAAATTCTTGACGTCCTCGATTTTTTCCACTTCATTTTTATTAAAGCAAAAATCGACTTCTTTCCTGGCATAACCTTCGGCCGTATAATATCCCAAAAGCCGCATTAACTCCGGAGCGACTTTAACTTTTTCCGGAAGAATGTTTTGGTGCTGATAATAATTTCTAGATAAAACTCTGGGTCTGCATATTCCTTGTTGCCATTTGCCGATTGTTCTTTGGGAAAAGCCAAGCATTTCCCCAAGTTTAGTTTGGGAAATCTCGCCGGAATTAGCCAAAGCGTATTGATAGGAAAAATTAACTGATCCAAATTTTTCAAAAAGAGGCTGCCAGACAGGTAGTTCGAGATTGAAATTAGAATTAAAGCCATGAGCCCTAATTTCTCTTTTCTGGGTGGTTTGGTTAACTTTATATGGCAAATTAACTAAAATATCGTTCGGCTTCATTTCTGAAACCAATTTTGGTTTAATGCCCTGGGAATTTCTTACAAAAAGAGAATGATTCCCAGTCGTTTTCATTACTCCGCCATTATATTCAATTTCGTAAATTTCATTGACTTTATGTCTGAAGACGCTCCGCACTTTTTTAAAAGCGCTGCTTTGAAAATAAATGTTATTGTTATTTGAAAGTTTTTTTTCAAATCCCAGCACCTCAAGCCCCTCGGCCGGCTTTTCAACATTTTCTTCTCCTCCTTTATAATATGAGTCAATAACCTCTGCTATCGGCGAGAGCGCATATTCTCCGTTTCGTTTTGCTAAAATAGGAGTGTCGCCCGTTATACTGGCCGCAATAACTATACGGCCATCATCTCGTTCAAAGCCGTCCATTTCCGATAAAATTTGGTTTAAGGTTTGCTCTCTTTCTTCGTGTCCGCCGGTAACTCCCACTCCTCTTGTCCTGCCGATTGAATCAATTTCATCAATAAAAATTATTGCTTTCCCGGCTTTCTTGGCAGTAGCGAATAAATCGCGGGTGCGGGCGGCTCCCACTCCGACAAAAAGTTCAATAAATTCCGATCCGGCGATTGAAAAGAATGGCACGTTGGCCTCATTGGCAATGGCTTTTGCCAAAAGCGTTTTTCCTGTTCCCGGAGGGCCGACTAATAGAACTCCCTTAGGAATCCTGGCTCCGATTTGCAGATATTTTTTGGGATTTTTCAGAAAATCAACTACTTCTCCCAGTTCTTCTTTTGCTTCTTTCAATCCGGCCACGTCTCCAAAAGTGATTTTTTCTTTAGTTGTCCCGTCGGCTCCGAAAAGCCGGGCTTTAGCTTTAGTAAAATCAAAAGCCTGCATTGCCCCGCCTCCGCCGCCTTTGGCTTGGCGCAAGATAAAAAAGAAAAATCCGACAAAAAACAAAAGCGGCAAAACGGAAAATAAAATCGGACCGAGCCAATTCCATGCCCCGCCGGCTTCTTTCATTTCAACTTCCACTTTGGCGAATTTTGTTTTATCCGTTCCGTAGTTGGCTAATGTCTCCGATAAACTGATTTCAGCTTCCTTTTTTGATTGCGCTTTAGTATCGTCGGTAAAAATTACCGCCAGATTATTACCGGAGGCCGTAATTTTTTTAACTTTTTCCTGATTAATATTTTGAGCCAGCTGGGTGATGGAGATATTGGTTTTTGTTTCCTGTTGGAGAAAACTGAAAACCCCGGCAATGATAAAGAAAATCAGAATAACAAAAACAAAGTTTTTCAATAAGTTCCGCATAATAAAAGAATAGCAAAAAAATTAAAGTAAGACAATGCTGTTGACAAAATCATAATAAAGTAGTATATTATAAATAGATCTTAATAGGAGGTTAGATTGAAAATAATTTTTCCTGTGATGGTTAAGAGAATTAAGGATTGGATGGGGACTCACGAAGCTCCCCATGCTGACGAAGCCGGTGCTTATTGGCTTATCCAAAAGTTTGCCGGATCAGAATTTATCGCGAAATATTCTGCGATGGAGACTGTCGGGGGCAAGGTTTATAGTGTCATTAATGTCGGCGTAGGATTAGGACCATTGGACGAACACGGGGGGAAAGAGGGCGAATGCGCTATGTCCTTAGTTGCTAAGGCGTTGGGAATATATGATTATCCGCCCATAAAGCGGATAGTTGATATAATTCTCCGGCAAGACCTTAACGGCGGCGGCGATCCTCTCGGGATAATCCGAACGGCTAATGCGATGAGCCGGATTAACCCACAAGATCCAAGAGAAATGCTAGCTTGGTTTGTAAAAGCTCTTGACGCGATCTATGAGGAGGAAATCGGCTTTTACGAGGCCGAGAAGGAGTTTCCTAGAGCCGGGCAAATAAAGCAGTTGGGCAAGGTGCGGATGGTTGTTATTCAATCAGACTCGCCATATATGGCGAAGATAGCCTTCTCTAAAAAGGCGGCAGTCGTGCTTCAAAGAAATTCGGCCGGGTTGACCCAGATTCAGGCCCGGCACGATATTTCTTTGGAAAGAGCGGCTAGAGAGTTCAGTCGCATTGAACCGGGAAAGTGGTATCTTAAGGGGAAAGGGTTGCTTCTTAACGGGAGCAGAACCTATCCCGAAGTGCCGCCGACCAAGTTTACCTTGGAGTACATAGAGCAAAAAATCCGTTACTATCTGGGATAGTAACGGATTCTTTTTTCAAAATTATTTTTCTATTATTGCTTAACCTGGTTAAGCAACCGGTTTCAGGCTCATTTTATGCTCTTTGGGGTCAATCAAGATGATTTCAAATTTGTAAGTTAAAATTTAGATCATATTTTTTTTAATTTCCTCAATAAGCTCTGGGGCTATATATGCTTCATCTTTTATAATTGCTTCTTTCAGATTTTTCCTATCTTCATCATTTAATGAGCCCCTTAAATCAAAAGTTAAATTGGAAGAAGCTCCCGTGGCGTAATTAGCGGCTCTATTTTTAAATTCTTCTGTGCTTAAAATAACATAACAAAAAAGTTGAGATTTTAAATTTTTTACTCTAGCTGCTCGATCTCCTCCCGCACTGGCAATACGACTTACTCTTTCTATGTCATTCGTCAAATTGTCATCTAATATTTTGGCCGTATAAATACGCTCGCCAATGACCGCGAGATATATATATTCGCATTCTTTATGGTTAAAAATGTCTCCAAATTTAATTATTTGTATCATTTTGGCAATCGGTAATTTTTAAAAGTAATTCTATTTCTTCCTTGCTTACTTCGGCGTCGTTGTCTTCAGCGGCTAAGGAATAAGGTATTATTTCTAATAAATTAGTTTTTTTCCATGGCATTTCATCATGAGAAATATTTTCAAGTTGCTTTCCAATAGAATCTTTAAATCTTTGACATACTATTTTCATTGTTTCTAGTTCAAGGGGAGAAAAAAATTTTCTGTCATTATCTGTGAATTCTTTCAGGGGGATAACTCTATGGATTAATTCACCAGAGCTTGGTGAAATTTTTATAGTGTCTGCCAAAATAGCATTTTCGAAGTCATCTTCAACTTGATTGACTAGATTCATTATGGTCGACGGTATTGGTCCATGTTCAAGATTGACATAAGTATCATAGGTGATTGGCGCTCCGTGTTTTTTAATATTACCAAAATCACAGAAGTAAAATAACTTCATTAATTTTACCTTACCCAATATATCGAGGTTGGTGTTAAGCGCAAAAAACAACACCATTGCCTTTAATTTTGATAGTGGTATCTTCATTTTTTTAGTCCTTATTCATTATCTCTCTTATCAAGGGGACTAGTCAAGCGATAACGCCGAAACAAATTTATTTTTCTACAGGTTTTAAACTCATCTTATGCTCTTTGGGGTCAATGAGTAAAATTTCAAATTTATATTTTTTATCAATTTCCACTTTTTCCTGCATCTTAGTCTGGCTGCCGAATTCAGAAATGTGGCAAAGACCTTGGATTTCCGGAGTTAATTGGACAAAAATGCCAAAGGGATTAAATTTAGTCACTTTTCCATCCACCACATCGCCTTTTTTATATTTTTTATCAATATCCAGCCAAGGATCTTCTTTTAGCGCTTTTAGAGAAAGGGAAACTTTATCGCCGGCAATATCAATAATTTTGGCCTTCATTTTTTCACCGACTTTTACAATTTCTGAAGGATCTTCAATGATTTTCCAATCCAGTTCGGAAATATGGATTAACCCTTCAAGCTCCTCGGAGAATTTTATAAAAGCGCCGAAATCAGTCAGACCGGTAATCTCGCCGTCCACCACGTCGTCAATTTTATAATTTTTTAAGAGTTCTTTCGTTGCGTCCGCTTTTTTGGCTTTTTCAGATAAAATAATTTCTTGGGTTCTGGGTTTTAAGTCAAAAATTTTCACTTCCAATTCCTGACCGATAAATTTCTGAAGTTCAAATTGTATTTTTTGAGGATCGCCTCCTTCCACTTTAGGATAGTGTTCGGAACCAAGCTGGGAAACCGGCAGGAAAGCCGAGAGTCCGGAAATTTCGGCTAAAAGCCCGCCTTTATTGGCGCCGATAATTTTTACTAAAATCAATTCTCCATTTTCTTTCTTTTGTAATAACATTTCCCAATTTAATTCGGCTGCCGCTCCGCTTAAAGACAATTCGAAATAACCTTCTTCATTTTCCAAGTCAATGATTTTGGCAAAAATAGTATCGCCGGGTTTTAATCCTCTGATTTTATTTCTGGCGTCCATAAATTCTTTGCCAAAAATTATGCCGGTACCGATAGGACCTAAATCCAAAAAAATGGTAGATTTTTTTCCGCCAATAACTTTCCCCTCAATAATGTCGTTGAGCCGGGGGAGTTTTATTAAATTGCTTTTTTCTAAGAGGTCTTTCATAGATATTAATATACACGATTGTTGAGTTATTGCAAGGCATATGATAAAATAATTTATATATGCAGATATTTTGGAAAGGACAATCTTGTTTTCAATTAATAACAGGCCTGCCTGCCGGCAGGCAGGTCAAAATTGTTATCGACCCTTTTTCTGAAGAAATTGGGTTGCGACTTCCAAAATTGGAAGCGGATATTTTGCTAACAACCCATAGCCACGAGGATCATAACAATATTAAAGCTGTTGGAGGCCCTTCGGCAGGCTCAGGACCGTTTTTAATTCAGGGGCCGGGCGAATACGAAGTTAAAGGGGTTTACATTAAGGGTATTCCCAGTTTCCATGACGAAGAAACAGGAGAAAATACTATATATATAATAGAGGTTGAAGATTTAAAAATTTGTCACTTAGGGGATTTGGGCCAGAAAGAGCTAACCGAGGAACAAGTGGAGGGAATCGGAGAAATAGACGTTCTAATGATACCGGTTGGCGGAGTTTACACGATTTCCAGCAAGGAGGCGTTAAAAGTAATGTCTCAAATTGAACCGAAAGTCACCATACCCATGCATTACGCCTTGCCTAAACTTAAATCGAAACTGGAAGGAGTGGATAATTTTTTAAAGATATTAGGGATAAAATCTGTCGTGCCGGAAGAAAAATTAATAATTAAAAAGAAAGACATGTCGGGCGAAGAAGCAAAAATAGTAGTTTTACAGCCATAGGTGATTTATGAATAAACAAATTGAAGAAATTATTAAAGACAAGGAATTTCTGAAAAGTATTTATAAACGCTTGATAACAATTTTACCGTCTTTTAATATTACAGATAAAAGTATTTTGCCATACGGTTTAAAACCGCACACTCGTTCTGTTAGTTGGCTCGTTGAACAAGTCGTGACTCAACAAACAAAATATCAGGCAAAACAACTTGGACTCGATGAAGTCAATTTTGATATGCCCGATACTTGTTTGCACGACTGTGAAATAAAGAAAGGCAAAAAGATTTATTATGTTAATATAAAAATTCACAACATTGCCACGAAAGAGAACAAAAACGATATTGCGGCCGTTGAGAAACTTTATATGCAATACGCCGCAAACCCTTTGTATAATTTGATATATGCTTGTTTTGGAGTAAGCTTCAAAAATATAAATATCGCATTCGCTCCTAAATATTTTTGTTTATTTTCTCCGCAATTTTTACCAATATACGTTAACCCCAGGAATGATAAAATTCAGGCATACTATAACCACAAATCAATATATAGAACAAGGAGGGCGTTTTTAGAATTACTTCGTAAGAGTTCAAAAAGTATAATATTAAAACCTTAAAAGAGCATCAAAAATGGAAAAAATTTTAAATAAAATTTTTAATGAAGACGCCATAGGAGGAATAAATCGAATTCCAGACGGCTCCGTAGATTTGATAGTGGCGGATCCTCCTTATTGTTTAGGGAAAGATTATGGCAACGGTTCAGATAAACTAAAGCCAAAAGATTATTTAGAATGGAGTAAAAAATGGATAGATGCTGTATTTCCGAAAATAAAGGTAACTGGCAGTATATATATTTTTCTTACTTGGCAGTATAGTCCAGAGATTTTCAGCTATATGAAAACAAAATTAACTATGATAAACGAGATTATTTGGGACAGAAAAGTGCCCAGCATGGGTGGAAGTGTCAGAAAATTTTCTTCGGTTCATGACAATATCGGATTTTTTGTGAAGTCGAAAAAGTATTATTTCAACCTTGAGCCAGTAAGAATCCCTTACGATGAGAAAACGAAAAAATTAAGAACTCGTTCAATTTTTGTTGGCAAAAAATGGTTAGAGCTCGGCTACAACCCAAAAGATGTTTGGAGTATTGCTAGAATTCATGCCGAGGCCGCAGAAAGAGAAAGCCACCCGACCCAGAAGCCGTTAGAGATAATAGAAAGAATTGTTAAAGCAAGCTCTCCCGAGCATGGTATTGTATTAGATCCGTTTATGGGCAGTGGAACAACTGCCATTGCCTGCCTTAAGTTTAAAAGAAATTACATAGGTTTTGAAATAAACCCCGATTATTGTAAGGATATAGAAAAAAGAATCCAAAAGATAAAGAGCAATGGCCCCCTTTTTGACTTTATTGAGAAAAACAGTACTCCCGAGATGGTTTTAAATCTATGAAAAATAAAGTTAAACAATTAAATACTGAAATCGGCAAGGTTAATCCAAGGGAAATTGTAACCGAAATGCGCGAGTCGTATCTTGACTACGCCATGTCGGTTATTGTTTCCCGGGCTTTGCCTGATGTCAGAGACGGGCTGAAACCGGTTCACCGCCGGATTTTATACGCCATGCTGGAAGAGGGATTAAGACATGATGCTAAGTTTAGAAAATCGGCTACGGTTGTCGGTTCGGTTTTAGGACGTTATCATCCTCACGGCGATCAGGCGGTTTACGATTCAGCCATAAGAATGGCCCAGAATTTTTCCTTAAGATATACTTTAATCCAAGGACAAGGAAACGTCGGTTGTTTTACCAAAGACACGAAAGTTCGGCTTTGCGACGGGAGAAATTTAAGTTTTGAAGAATTGATAAAAGAACAGCAAGGGGGCAAAAGACATTGGACATTTTCTTTTAATCAAAAGACCCAAAAAACTGAAATTGCTGAGATCAAAAATCCTCGATTGACAATAAAAAATGAAAAAATAATAGAGATAACCCTAGATAACGCTGAAAAAATAAAGTGCACCTTAAACCACCATTTTATGATGAGAGGCGGTAATTATAAAGAAGCTCGGGATTTAAAGTCAGGAGATTCTTTGATGCCGCTGTATACGAAATTGTTTGAAGGAGAAGATAAAAATTTAAAAGGATATGAAATGCTATATCAGCCCGTAAAAAGCGCTTGGGAATTTGTTCATCGTTTAGCCGATGAATGGAATTTAGAACACGCTATTTATGGCAAGAATGCCGGCAGAATAAGGCATCACATAGATTTTAATAAATTAAACAATAATCCGGATGATATTTTAAGAATCCAATGGGGCGATCACTGGAAATATCATAAAGAAATTGCCTCTAAGCGGCATAAGAACGATCCAGAATATGTGGAAAAAATAGCCGCAGGTAGAAAAAAATTTATTGAAAATAATAGGAATTTCTTTGTAGAAAAAGCCATCAATCTTAATAAGAAACTTTGGGCAAGCGCAGAATTTAGGAAAAGACATTCAGAAAGGATTAAAAAAATGTGGCAGGATCCCTCGTATAAAGAACATATGAGGGAAATTTCGAGTAGAAATCTTAAAAAACTGTGGCAGCAGAAAGATTTCCAGGGATTATTGAGTGTGTTAAAGTCCGCAGAGATGAAAAAAAGATGGAAAAACGACGAATACCGCACTTCTAAAATTCAAGAATTAAGAGAATTTTCTTTAAAGATGTGGTCTGATCCAAAATATCGAGAGCATATGTCAAAACTAACGAGAGAAAGATTTTCAAGTCCGGAGTTACGAAACAAACAAAGCGAAATTTCAAAAAAATTATGGCAAAACGATGAATATCGCCAGAAAGCTTTAAAAATGATAAAGGAAGCATGGCAAAGCCCGGAACGGAGGGCAAAATACGAAAAAGATTATTTCAGCAAAATAGCAAAGAAATTATGGGAAAACCCCAAAATGAAGATATTCCATCGGGAAAAGATATTACGACAGCGGGAAAATCCAGAATTTATCAATAAAAACAAGGCGGGATTGAAAAGATTATATATTCAACGCATGGAAGAGAACCAGAATTATATGAAAGAACTTACTGAAAAATCTAAAATTTCTTTGCATAAAAATTGGCAGAGCCCTTCCTATAAAAAAGGAGTCATAAAGAGCAAAATTTTAAGATATGCTCATGATCTCTTAGGTAAATATCCCGAAATAACGCCTGAAATTTATGAAAAAGAGAGGATTAATAATTGGGTACCCAAGCTAGAAAATATTTTTAATTATTTTAATGATTTTAAAGAAATAACGGAACAAGCGTCAAGATATAATCATAAGGTAATTAAAGTTAAAATTCTCAAAACAAGACAGGATGTTTATGATTTAACCATTGACGATCTGCATAATTTTTCTTTGGCAGCTGGAATTTTTGTCCATAATTCTTTGGACGATCCCGGCGAGTACGCTGCAATGAGGTACACTGAATGTAGGTTATCAAAAATCGGGGAAGAAATGCTTAAGGATATTGAGAAAGAAACGGTTGAATGGAGAGATAATTACGACGGCACCAGAAAAGAGCCGACGGTTTTGCCCTCTCCCTTGCCCCAACTTTTATTGAACGGTTCTCTGGGTATTGCCGTTGGTATGGCAACTTATATACCGCCTCATAATTTATCAGAGGTTTCTGACGCTTTAATTTATTTGATTGATCATCCCAAAGCCGATACTGAAGACCTTTTCCAATTTGTCAAAGGTCCTGACTTCCCGACCGGTGGTGAAATTTTTAATCAAAAAGAAATACTTTTAGCTTATTCCCAGGGCAGGGGACCCATTTTGTGCCGGGCAAAAACGGAAATTGCCGAGGAAAACGGCAAAGAACAAATTATTGTTTTTGAAATTCCGTTTCAGGTGCAAAAATCTATGCTTTTGGAGCAGATAGCCAATTTAGTCCAAGAGAAAAAAATAGAGGGAGTTAAAGATATTCGCGATGAGTCCGATAAAGAGGGGTTGAGAATTGTCATAGATTTGGCGAGAGACGCTATCCCCCAGAAAGTCTTGAATCAGCTTTATAAATTTTCCGATCTGCAAAAAACATTTCATTTGAATCTTTTGGCGCTGGTTGGCGGCATTCAGCCCCAGGTTTTAAGCTTAGCGGAATTACTCGGTTATTTTCTTTCCCACCGCAAAGAAGTGGTTTCTAAAAGAACAAAATACGATTTGGAAAAAGCCAGAGAAAGAGGCCATATTTTGGAGGGTTTGGCCAAATGCTTGGGCAATATTGACGAAGTCATAAGAATAATTAAGGCATCGGCTGACAGGCAGGACGCCCAGCAAAAATTGATGAAAAGATTTGCTTTGTCTGAAATCCAAGCCAACGCTATTTTGGAAACGAAATTAGCGGCTTTAGCCAAATTGGAAAGGCAAAAAATTGAGGATGAATTAAAAGCCATTCAATTAAGAATTAAAGAATTAACGGCAATTTTAAAAGACCCGAAGAAAATTCAAGAAATTATTAAAAAAGAAATAAAAGAGGTAAAAGAAAATTTTGGCGATGAAAGAAGAACTAAAGTTCATGCCAATCAGATTGATGAAATTTCCGAAGAGGATTTAATTCCCTTGAAAGAAACAATCATCACTTTAACTCAAGGGGGATATGTTAAAAGAATTGATCCGGAAACATATAAACTTCAAAAGCGCGGGGGAAAAGGGATTGTCGGAATGAAAACCGTGGGAGAGGATATTGTTGAACATTTTTTAACTGCCAATACCCACGATAAGCTTTTGTTTTTTTCAGATTCGGGCAAGGTTTTTCAGACGCCTGTCTGGGAAATTCCCGAAGGAACGAGAGTGGCAAAGGGACGGGGTCTTTTAAATTTCTTGGAAATTACGCCGCAGGAAAAAATTCTTTCGCTTTTACCCTTGGAGAAAAAAGATGCGGAATTGGGAATGAAATGTTTAGTTATGGCGACCAAATATGGCATAATAAAAAGAACCAGTCTTTCCGGATTTGAAAATGTCAGAAAATCGGGACTGATTGCCATTACCTTAAAAAAGGGAGATTCTTTAAAAATGGTTAGAAAGTCCTCGGGAGACGACGAGATAATTTTAGTGACAAAGTTCGGGCAGGCGATTAGATTTAAAGAAGCGCAAGTTAGAGAAATGGGCCGGACAGCATCGGGTATCAGAGGAATTCGCTTGAGAAAAGGAGACGAGGTGATTGGAATGGACATTATACGAAATCAAACCCCGACGCCAAAGGGTCGGGGCTCCGACCGAAGCGTCGGAGAATCAAAAAACGATAATTGTCTTTTAGTGGTGATGGATAAGGGCTATGGCAAGAAGACGGAGTTGAAAGAGTATAAGGTGCAGGGCAGGGGCGGGTCTGGAATTAAAACCGCCAAAATTGCGCCAAAAACAGGAGACTTGGTTTACATCAAAATTATTAATAACGAAGAAGAATTGATTGTTATTTCTCAAAGGGGCCAAGTTATCAGATCGTTAATTTCAACTATTGCCAAATTGTCCAGACCTACCCAGGGGGTAAGGGTAATGAAGTTGGATGAAGGCGATAAAGTCGCCTCAGCCACCTGCATTTGAACTTAGAAGCTTAGCTTCTAAGTGAGAAGCTAAGCTTCTTTTAAGAGTATGACTAATTTTCTTAATCCTTCGGAGATATTAAAACAGCTTAATTTAAGGAAAAATATGATTGCCGCGGATTTCGGTTCCGGTTCCGGCGGCTGGGTTATTCCCTTGGCAAAAATTCTGGAAGATGGCCATGTTTTTGCCGTAGATATTTTGGAAGAACCGCTTTCGGCTTTAAGGTCAAAAGCAAAATTGGAAAAGCTTTCTAATATTGACGCCATTAAAGCTGATGTGGAAAAAGGAACAAGTTTGCTTGCTGACTCTTGCGATTTGGTTTTGATGACTAATTTATTATTTCAGGCAGAAAATAAATTTGGAATTCTGGCGGAAGGCAGGAGGGTTTTAAAATCCGGCGGAGAAATTTTAGTAGTGGACTGGAAACCAGAATCTTCCTTAGGTCCAAAAGAAGGCCGGGTATCAACAGAAGAAGTGAAAAATTTGGCAAATAATGTTAATCTAAAATTAGAACAGGAATTTTCAGCCGGCAATTATCACTATGCCTTGGTATTTAAAAAATAGAAAATTTTTTTTAACCGCTCTTTTCGCTTTCGGCTTTTTTTTGGTTGGCTCTTCCGCTCATACCCAGGGTTTGCCGGAGCCCACCGGGCTCTCGCCGGCGAATAATGATCAAGTAACCAATTTTCCTATCAACTTAAGATGGAATTCGGTCAAGGGAGCTAAGGCTGGTTATGAATACGAGGTTCGGTATCAAGGGAATGCCATAACCCAGGGCAAGACATGGGGCGAATCCAATACCTCTGTTAGCATAGAAGCCTTTAATTTTTATATGGGGTCCATCCATCAATGGCGGGTTCGGGCCTGCGCCAGTTTTCCCATCAGCAAGCCCTGGGGCGACGATGGCGATTGCGGCGATTCCTCCCAGTTCATTTCTTTTACCCCGGCTTTGTCAAAACCTTATTTATCTTCGCCCGGGAACGGGGAAGAAGTTTCTATGCCGGTTAGGATATCCTGGGGGTCGGTAAGCGGGGCGGCTAGTTACCGGTATTATGTAAGCCCAAATCAAAGAGGAGCTGATATTTCCGGCAACGTTACAGCTCTGCTTACCGAAGCCAGCATTAATTCAAACTTATTAACCGCCGGCCAAACTTATTTTTGGCAAGTTATTGCTGAATCAAGCAAGGGGAAAAATAGTGAAATTAGCGATAGCCGGTCTTTTACTACAACTTTTCTTAAACCAACCGGAATTTCACCCTCTGGTCCTGTTCCGATTTTAAATTTGAAATTAAAATGGACTTTTCCGGCTAATGCCCAAGAATTCAGATGGTATATTTTTGACGCCAAGACCCAAAAACAAATTACCTCTCGCAGCGTACCAGGCAACTCTTTGGAGTCTGCTATTTTTATCATCCAAGATAACTTGCCTTACGAGCAAGACCTGAAATGGGTAGTTCAGGCCTGTCTGACCGGCGGCAAAAAATGCGGGGCGATTAGCAATCCCTTAACATTTAAAGTTGTTGTCCCGAAACCGGAAATAATCAAACCGGAAAAAGACAACCAGGTCATTACTTATCCTTATATTTTTGAATGGAAAAAAGTTGAGGACGTCGCTTATTACCAATACTCAATTCCCAATTCAATCCCCAGCTTGGAAAGTCCAGTGAGAATAGAGCAGTTAAGCTTCGCCTTGCCCCAGAATTATTTGAAATCAGGCCAAAGTTATATTTTTCAGGTTAGGACCTGTTATGCGGCTAATTGCGGCGATTGGGCCCAGCGGAGTTTTACCACTGCTTCGCTTTCGGTTGCTTTGTCAGCCGATTCTGCCAATATCTATACGTCGGGCAGTATTAAATTAACCGCTTCGGTTTCTGGCGCTAGTACCGGAGCAACGGTAAACTATACTTTCTATTGCGATAATCCAGATAAAGATACGGTGGTAAAACCAGGCTATATTGTTAAAAGCGATGGCGTTCCAAAGCTAAGTTTTACCACCGATTCCGTTTGCAGCAATGCTTATACCGAAGCTAAAACTTACACTGCCAAAGTAATTGTTCAGCGAGACGGCATAGACATAGAAAAAAGATTAGAAATTAAAGTTAGTTTAGCTCCGACCGGCCTTTACATTGATCCGAAAGAGGCGAAATCAATAGTTTCAACTGAGGGTAAAATTTTTCAAGCTTTTTATGACCCTGACGGCCAGGGAAAAGCAGAAGCTCAAGATAAAACCGCGTCTTCCGATTGGACTACCGATAAACCAGAAATAATTTCTGTTAAAGATAAGAGTCTTATAGTTTGTCAGAAGCCAGGCATAGCCGAAATTACCGCCACTTGGCAGACCCTTTCGGCTAAAGCCAAAGTAACCTGCGAGGCAGCGCCAACGCCGCCAATAGCGCCAACCGGGCCAACCCTTTCTCTCGAGGCAGAAAAATGCGTTAATGAGACTGGAGGATGTTCCGACCGGAAGGCCTGCTGTTTGAGCAAGTCTGGCGCAGAAGGCACTGAAAACGACGCAAATTATCTTGAAACCATCGTTAAATACTGCCACGGCGCATATGATTCTTCAATGTGCGTCAATTATCTGCCTTACTCGCCAAAAGATCAGCCGGTTATTGATTGCGTTAAAAATAGACTAAAAGCATACGGGAATACATACACAGAGCAAACTCTAAAAACCTCCATAATTCCTGATTGCGAAAAACAGCTTGGGAATACCCTTTCTAGTTTAGATCTTGATAAATTAATAAATGAAATTCGGGCAACTGGCGGAATAAACGCTCCGGCAACCCAGCCGACGGCTGGCGGCGGGGGAGGAGGTAATGGTTTATTTTCCGGCATAAAATGCAAAAATGCTACTACAACTCCCGGCGCTATTGATAACCCGCTTTGCGTGGAAGATTTTAACAGTTTAATCAATGTTATTATTAATTTTATTTTCTGGGCGGTTATTGCTCTATCTCCGATTATGATGCTTGTCGCCGGATTTTACTATATGACTTCGGCCGGTAATGTGGCAAAAGTTGCCTTGGCCAATAAAATGATATTGTATACGGCTATCGGTCTGGGCGTGATTTTGCTTGCCAAAGGATTAATTGCTATAATAAAAGGAGTTTTAGGAGTATAATAAATATCATCAAAGGTCGAGTTCTTGAATTTAAAAAGAAATTAAATTATATGCGTAAGATTTTAATTGGTTTAGCTTTATTAAGCATTGTGGCGGCGCCAATGGCGGTATTGGCTGCTGAATCAGCAGACGGACCTCAAGAGTGTTGCAAAATAAGACGAGCTATGGTTATAGAAGGAGAAACCATCGAAAAGGGAAAGTTTGTCGGTCCAATAAAAGATGCTGCTTGTATAATTGGCAATAACACTAAAGTAGATGTAGCAAGCAGTAATTGGGGACAGATTTGTTTGATGAATACCTTCAATGCGATAGTTGACTGGATGTTCACTATTTTTGTTGTTTTGGCTGTCTTCTTTACCATCTTAGGCGCATTTAATATATTAATGGCCGGAGGC
The DNA here is from genome assembly GCA_964363855.1 of uncultured Candidatus Saccharibacteria bacterium. GTDB lineage: Bacteria > Patescibacteriota > Minisyncoccia > Minisyncoccales > CAZWNE01 > JBBTTI01. Next base: position 16,772 of record CAYIJU010000001.1, read on the forward strand.
AATGCGGAAAAAGTAACCAGTGGCAGGCAATATATTCTTTATGCCGCTATCGGATTGGCAGTTGCTTTCATAGCCAGAGCGATTCCCGGATTAGTCAAAGGAATATTGGGATTCTAAAAAACTGCAATATGACATTTAAAACCCGACATTGAGGAGTTTAATGTCGGGTTTTGTCAGCCCTCGTGGCGGAATTGGCATACGCGCAGCGCTTAGGACGCTGTCCCGAAAGGGTTAGAGGTTCAAATCCTCTCGAGGGCACTATGTTTTGTCAAGATTGCGGAAGGCCGTCTTATTGTCATCTCCAAACATGGCTGGACGAATTGACAAGCCGTTTTCTACTGCGCCTAATTTTACCTCAAAAATTTGAATTATTTTTCGATTCTTTACTGGAGAAAATTTTTATTTTTTCCGGGTTAGCTTCATTAAGAAGCGATTTCACCGGCTCCGACATTCAAATGCGGAGCGCTTGTTTTATAGAAGAGCTTAAAAAACGGGGAGCAATGGTCAAAGCCTTGCGCGGTCCGGCCGGTTATACAAATTATTTCCGCGTTGAAATGGGCGGCAAAATTATCCGATTTGAAAATTTGCCGTTCGCAGACAATGCTTGGGTCGTTGACGATAAAGAGAAAACAAAATTATATCTGCGAAAGGGCAATTTTCCAATCGCCGAAGGCAAATCTTTTTGGTTTTGGCAAAAGAAAAAAGCTTGCGACTTCGCAATGGAAAAAATTGGTTTTCCTCTGGTAGTAAAGCCGCGCAATGGTTCCGTCAGCCGGCACGTTACTACGGATATCCAAACTCTTGAAAAATTAAAAAAAGCGGTTGAATGGGCTACAATTTATTCGCCGGCGTTTATTATTGAAAAATTTATTTCTCGGGCATTTGTTTATCGGGCAACGGTTATTGACTTTGATTATGTTGCTTGCGTCAAACAAGTGCCGGCAAATGTTGTCGGTGATGGCCTGGCGACAATCCGCGAATTAATTGATAAAAAAAACAGCGATCCCAATCGAGGCGAACCGCATCAAAAAATAGTTGAAAATGAAACAACAGATTTTTTAAACGTACCGAAAGAGGGCGAAGTTGTTTTTTTACAACAGGATCCGTTTCTTAAATTAGGCGGCGATTTAATTGAAATGACGCCGGAAGTCCACCCTGATAATCGCAATCTTTTCCGCCAAGTGGCTAAATTTTTTAATATCAGAGTCGTGGGAATAGATTTTTTAGCTCGAGATATTTCACGTTCTTACAAGGAGCAAGAGTGCGCTATTATTGAGCTGAACGGCGCTCCTTGCATTGAATTACACCATTTCCCATATTCCGGCGCGCCCCAGAACGTGGCTAAAGCGGTGGCTGATTTATTTTTTAAATATTATTTATGATTGTTTTAATTTGCGCTGCATTATTTATATTCGTTATTTTTGCGATTTTATTTTTGGTTTTTGCCCTTGATATTCTGATACGGCGCCATGATTTGCCTACCAGCGGGCGAGCAACGCGGGCGCTGATTAAAGCGATAAAACAATACAAGCCGGATGCTAAAAATTTTTATGATTTAGGGTGTGGCCATGGCGCTCTTTGCTTGGCTATAAAAAAAGCGCTGCCAGGCCTTGAGATATATGGCGCAGATAACAGTGCAATCAGAATTTTTTTTGCCAAGCTTAAATCAAAAAGAATTAATTTTAGAAAGCAAAATATCTTTGATGTTGATTTAAGTTCAGCTGATATTGTTTATACTTATCTTTGGTACGATTTAATGCCTCCGCTGGAAAAGAAATTGCAAAATGAGTTAAAGCCGGGAGCAATTGTCATAACGAATACCTCAAATTTTCCAACCTGGCA
>CAYIJU010000002.1:0-6529 GCA_964363855.1 uncultured Candidatus Saccharibacteria bacterium
AATTGACCAGCCGGAGAATGGGGAGTTTGGAGACTATTCCACTAATGCGGCGATGTTGCTTAAGAAAAATCCCCAAGAAATCGTTAATGTCATAAAGTCAGATTTTTTAGAAAAAATAGAGATAAAAGACGGCTTTATTAATTTTTTTGTCTCTAAAGAGTATTTGCAGAAGCAGGTGGGAGAGATTTTAAAACAAAAACCTGCCAGCCGGCAGGCAGGGAATAAATTCGGAAGTTTAAAAATTGGCGCTAATCAGAAGATTAATGTGGAATTTATTTCTGCTAATCCTACTGGCCCTCTAACCCTAGGTAACGGCCGCGGCGGTTTTTGCGGCGATGTTTTGGCCAATGTTCTGGAAAAAGCAGGATACAAAGTAACGCGTGAATATTATCTTAATGATCGGGGCGAACAAATTATAAAATTAGGCCATTCGGTTTTAGGCGATGAATCAGCTGTTTATAAGGGCAAATATATTGAAGAGCTGAATAAGGAGGTTAAAGAAAAAAATCCTGAAAAAGCCGGCAGCCAAGCCGCAAAAATTATTTTTGAAAAAATGATCAAGCCGGCCATTAAGAAAATGGCAATAAAGTTTGATGTTTGGTTTTCAGAAAAGAGTTTGTACCAAAAGGGTGAAGTTAAAAAAACTTCAGATCTTTTAAAAAGGAAAAATTTGGTTTATGAAAACGAGGGAGCTCTTTGGTTTAAATCGACTCAATTTGGCGATGACAAAGACCGGGTTTTAATTAAAGAGAACAAAGAGGAAACTTATTTTTTATCAGACATCGCTTATTTAAAAAACAAATTTGATCGTGGTTTTAAAAAGTTAATATTTTTCTGGGGAGCAGATCACTATGGCTATGTGGCGCGATTGAAAGCTGCAGCCGAGGCGTTAGGTTACAGAAAAGATCAGATAGATATAATTATTATGCAATTAGTGCGCTTGATGCAGGGGGGCCAAGAAGTCAGAATGGCAAAACGCACTGGAATTTACGTGACAATAGATGAGCTGATTGATGAAATTGGCTTGGATGTTGCCAGATTTTTCTTTTTGACCAGAAGCCCGAATACTCATTTGAATTTTGATTTGGATTTAGCCAAAGAACAATCAGAGAAAAATCCCGTCTACTATATCCAGTATGCTTATGCTCGTATTTCTAGTATTCTAAGAAAAGCCAAATTGATTGAGGTCAAACCTCAACCAAGTTTGCTAAACCATTCGTCAGAGCTTAACTTGGTTAAGCAACTAATCAAGTTGCCCGAAGTTGTTGAGGATATTACCAAGGATTATCAGGTTCAGCGTTTGCCCCAATATGCGACAGATTTAGCGACAGCTTTTCACCAATTTTATCGGGATTGTAAAATCCTGAGCGAAGCCGAAGGACTACAGAAAGCTCGCTTGGGTTTGGTTTTGGCAACCAAAATAATTTTAAAAAACACATTAGATTTGATGGGCATTTCCGCTCCCGAAAAAATGTGATAGTTGACAAAATATTTCGGATAGTTAAAATGATTTATATCCGGCAAATTTTAAATAGGGAGGGAAAAAATGGTAGTCAAGACGAAAGAAGAGGTAGTTAATAGGATTTTGGAAATAGGAAAAGAGTGCGGCGAAGAGGAGGTGATAACAGTTCTTTTAAGGGTCGTAGCCCTTTTGGCTAAAAAAATGGGGCCACAAATAATCGGCCCAACGACTCAATGTGGATCATGCGGAAAGGTTAGCCGAAAAATTCACCTTAGTGATATAACAATCGTTTTGGATGATTTCGGTTCCCATCTTCAAGCTGGCCAAGTTTTAGTGGCAGTTGACAGGGCCGAAAAAGAAGGATGGCTTTTAGGAAAAGTGACAAGAGCCATAGAGGAAGCCAAGCAAATTCCTAAACATTATTCGTCTTTTTGGGTGGGAGAGAAACAAAGCGTGGTTGATGGAATGCCTCTCCTGAAGAAAGTTGTTGCAAAAGTCCCTGTATATATTTGCAGCGATTGCGGGGTGATTTCTCTCGGCGGGGCAGCTGGCATGGAGGTGCTAAAAGAAGAATAGATGGTTGTTCTTTTGGGGCAGGAAGGCGGAGCGTAAAAACTCTGCCTTTTTATTTGAAAAAATTATTATATTAATATATAATGTAATAATAATGCCATGGCATAAATATTACATAATTATATTTTATGAAAAAGATTACTAAAATTAAAGCAAAATTTTATTCAAAAGAAATTTTAAAATATTTGCTTTTAGTCGGCGCAGTCGGTGTCGCCGCCTCTTCTCCTTATTTTATTCCTCAATTGATAAAAAATATCGGGCGACAGAGACGCTATAATCTAAATAAAATAAAATCTGCGAATGCATTCAGTTATCTAAAAAGAAGGGGGCTTATTGAAGTCGAGAGAGATGGCCACGATGTTCATATTGCTTTGACCGGAGAGGGAAAAAAAAGAGCAGGGAAATATCAAATAGACGATTTAGAAATTAAAAAACCAAAGAGGTGGGATAAAAAATGGAGAGTAGTAATTTTTGATGTTCCCCACGGAGATAGGGTAAAGAGAAATGCTTTCAGGTATAAATTAAAGAATTTTGGATTTTATTCTCTGCAAAAAAGCGTTTGGATCTACCCATTTGATTGTAAGGGGGAGATAAAGCTTTTGCGGGAATTTTTCGGCTTAAACGATAAACAGATTCAAACTCTTTTAGTAGAAAAGATGGAAAAAGACTGGTTCCTTAAAAAGTTTTTTAAATTGTCGTGATTAAATAGTAATATTTGTGCCATGGCATAATTATTACGTATTGTTTGATTAGCGGGTAAAAAAATGATATTTTGATATATATGCGATTTAAAAATAAATATTTTATTCTGCGGCACGGAGAGAATAACTATCAAATAAAAAATAAGGATTTTATTTATCCTGCCGGAGTTGCGCCATCAGTAAAATTAACCAAAAAAGGGATAGAACAGATCAAAGAAGCTGCTCAAAAATTAAAAAAAGAAGGAGTCGTTTTGATTTATTCTTCTGATTTTTTCAGGACTCGCCAAACAGCAGAAATTGTAGCCAAAGAATTAAATATTAAAAAAATTAATTTTGACAAACGGTTGCGGGATATAAATTTAGGCATATACCACGGCAGAACAAAAAAAGAATTTTACGAATTTATTAATTATAAAAACAGAAAATTTTCAACAAAACCGCTAAAGGGCGAAAGTTGGGATGATGTTAAAAAAAGAGTAGTGAGCTTTATTAAAGATATTGATAAAAAAAGTAAAAACAAAAATATTTTGATTATCGGCCATGGCGATCCTTTATGGCTGTTAGAAGGAGCGGTAAAAGGATTAAACAATAAAGATTTTTTGGCTCAAGTTTTTATAAATAAGGATTATATCAAAGTCGGGCAGCTTAAAAAGATAAATTGACATGGATCTGAATTTTCCGCAATTAGAAAAAGAAGTTTTAAAATTCTGGCAAGAGAAAAAGATTTTTGAAAAGCTTCAGAAGAAAAACCAAGGTAAAAAACGCTGGTCTTTTTTAGACGGGCCGATTACAGCTAATAATTCGATGGGCGTTCATCACGCTTGGGGGCGGACTTATAAAGATTTATTCCAAAGATATAAAGCGATGCAGGGTTTTGATCAGAAATTTCAAAATGGCTTTGACTGCCAAGGCCTTTGGGTGGAGGTTGAAGTAGAAAAAGAACTCGGATTTAAGACAAAAAAAGATATTGAGATTTATGGCATAGATAAGTTTGTTGAAAAATGCAAAGAGCGTGTTTTGAAATATTCAAAAATTCAAACCGAACAGTCAATCCGGCTTGGCCAGTGGATGGACTGGGACAATTCCTATTACACTATGTCGGATGAGAATAATTACGCTATTTGGAATTTCCTGAAGAAATGCTGGCACGACGGGAATTTGTATAAAGGCAGGGATGCGGTGCCGTGGTGCCCGAGATGCGGCACAGCCATTTCCCAGCATGAGATATTGACTGAAGATTATAAAGAAGTTACTCATGATTCTTTGTATTTGGAATACCCGATTATAAATAAAAAGGATGAGTTTTTGCTTGTTTGGACAACTACGCCCTGGACTTTACCCGGCAATGTGGCTGTTGCCGTAGACTCTAAAAAAGACTATGTCCTTGTTTCCGATTCGGTTGCCGGCAATAAGTATTATATTTTAAAGGATTTAGCCGCCAGTTTGGATTTGAAAGTTTTAGAAATTTTAAAAGGAGAAAAATTAGTCGGCTTGGAATACCAATCTCCTTTTGACCAGCTGCCTAGGGTTAAAAAATCTTTAGAAAATTATATCCACAGAGTAATTTCTGCCGATCCGCAAATTTTGCCGATCAGCCAAACTGAAGGGACCGGTCTTGTCCATATCGCCCCCGGCGCAGGCAGCGAAGATTTTAGATTAGGCAAAAAATTGGCCATTCCGGTTATTGAGCTTATAAATGAAGAAGCTAATTATCTTGACGGGCTTGATGAGTTTTCCGGCAAAAACGCCAAAAATGATCCAGCCATAATTATTGATTATTTAAAAAATAAAGATGGCGGCAAGTATCTTTTTGAGATAAAAAAAATCAGCCACAGGTATCCTGTTTGTTGGCGATGCAAAGAAGAATTGGTTTGGCGGGTGGTTGATGAATGGTATATTTCAATGGACAAATTGAGAGAACCTTTAATGGAAATAGCTAAAAAGATTAAATGGCTGCCGTCTTTCGGCTTAGACCGCGAGCTTGATTGGCTGAAAAATATGCAAGACTGGCTTATTTCAAAAAAACGCTATTGGGGGCTGGCCCTGCCTATTTTTGAATGCAAAAAGTGCGGTAATTTTGAAGTCATCGGCTCCAAAGAGGAATTAGAAGAAAGAGCAGTTGACGGCTGGCAAAAATTTGCCGGCCATTCTCCCCATAGGCCGTGGGTAGATGAAGTAAAAATAAAATGTTCAAAATGCGGAGAAATCGTTTCAAGAGTGCCTGATGTCGGCAATCCCTGGCTTGATGCCGGCATTGTTTCCTTTTCAACAATGGATGAGTCGTGGTTTCCGGCAGATTTTATTTGTGAGTCGTTCCCCGGCCAATTCAAAAATTGGTTTTACTCTTTAATTGTTATGAGTACGGTTCTTAAGGAGACTAATCCGACAAAAACTATTTTTGGCTATGCTTCGGTGCGCGATGAAAAAGACGAAGAAATGCATAAGTCAAAGGGCAATGCTATTTGGTTTGATGAGGCGGTTGAAAAAATAGGAGCCGATGTCATGCGCTGGATGTATGCCAAACAAAACCCGGTTGATAATTTAAGATTTGGCTATAATGCCGCCGAGGAAACAAAAAGAAAACTTCTGACCATTTATAATGTTATTGAGTTTTTTATTACTTATATTCCGCGCCAACAATATCCCAAAAAAGAAGAGATGCCTAAAAGTAAAAACATTCTTGATAAGTGGATCATCTCGCGATTGAATAATATTATTGCGAAAGTAACAAAAAGTTTGGACGATTTTGACGCCATGCGGGCAGCATTAACTATTGAGGATTTTTTTATAAACGATTTATCTCTTTGGTATGTGAGAAGGTCAAGAAAACGTTTCCAAAAATCCCAAGACAAAGAAGAAATTCAAACTCTTTGGAGCGTTCTTATCAATATAATAAAACTTATGGCTCCGATTATGCCGTTTTTTGCTGAAGAAAATTATGGAAAACTGCGGGCAAAAGAAATGCCGGAATCAGTCCATCTGATTGATTGGCCAAAAGCTCAAGAAAAATATATTGATCTGGAGTTAGAAGAGAGCATGGCAAAAACGAGGGAGATAGTTGCTTTAGCCTTAGCTGAAAGAGCGGAACTTGGCATCAAAGTCAGACAACCGCTCGCTTCGCTGTGTATAAAAGAGAAGCTTGATGAGGGAATGTTGGAGCTGATAAAAGATGAAGTGAATGTTAAAAAAATCACTCTCGGGAAGTGTTTAAAATTAGACACTGAAATCACTCCTGAACTTAAAGAAGAGGGATCAGTCAGAGAAATTATTCGGAACATACAGGATGCCAGAAAAAAGGCAAATTTAAAACCGCAAGACAAAGTTTTGATGAATTATTCCGCAGCGCCTGATTTGGATAAGGTTATAATTAAGAATAAGAAAATAATTTTAGAGGAGACAAAATTAAAGGACTTGGTTTTTGACAAAGCAATAGCGTTAAACAATCAACAATGTTCATTCATTATCGCAGCCGAGGGTTAATTTTTAAAAAAGAAGAGCGGGGCGAGGCAGATTTGTTATTTACTGTTTACACCAAGGATTTCGGCAAATTGGAAATATTGGGAAAATCCGTCAGAAAGATCGCTTCTAAGTTAAGACCGTCGGCGGAAGTTTTTTATTTATCGGAAATTGAGTTTATTCAAGGGAAAATTCAGAAAACTTTGACCGATGCCACTTTGGTTGATAAATTTTCCGGAATTAGGGGAGATTTAAAAAAAATAAGAATTGCTCACAAAATTTCTGAAGTTTTGGATAATTTGATAAAAGGACAGGAACCGGATGAAAAAATCTGGCA
>CAYIJU010000002.1:6629-17126 GCA_964363855.1 uncultured Candidatus Saccharibacteria bacterium
CATTGCGTCCGTTGCCGGAAAAAAATAATAACCGAGAGGAATTATCTCGTCCCTGAAGAGGGCGGAATAATTTGCGGCCTTTGCAAGTCTGAAGGCCGAGATATAAGTCCTGAAGCAATAAAAATTTTAAGAATTATTTTAAAAAAGGACTGGCCCACTTTATTTAAATTGAAATTTGAGGCACAATACTTAAAGGAGTTAATATGCGTAAATTATTCATCGTCTTAATAATATTAGCGGCAATAGGAGGATTGGTTGGTTTTTGGAATTATCAAAGGAATACTTATTCTAAAGATGTTTTAAAATTGGAAATTTTAGGGCCAGATCAGGTGATTTTAGGGGAAATTTCAGAATATACCGTCAAGTATAAAAATAACGGTAATTTTCGTTTAGATAATCCGGAATTAATTTTTGCGCCACCCGATCACTCGCTTTCAGGCGATCAGGTCATGGGCAGGCAAATTTTAGGCAAAGAGAAACTAGGCGAGGCAATTTATCCCGGAGAAGAAAAAGCTTTCACTTTTTCAGTACGGCTATTAGGCAAAGAAGGAGAGGCAAGGACTGCCAAGGCGACTTTGTCTTATCAGCCGAAGGGATTAAAGGCAAGATATGAATCGTCGACTACTTTTACCTCTAATATTAAATCAGTTCCCTTAACCCTAGAGTTTGACTTGCCAAGCAAAGCTGAATCAGCGCAAGATTTTACATTCAGATTGAATTATTTTTCCAATATAAATTATCTTTTAACGGACTTAAGGGTCCAATTGGAGTATCCTGTTGATTTTGAGTTCTTGGAATCGTCTCCAAAATCGTTGGATAAAACCGAATGGGATATCCCTGTTTTAAATAAGTCGCAAGGCGGCAGAGTAGAAATTTCCGGCAAAGTTTCCGGAGACGTGGGCTCGGCAAAAATTTTTAAAGCAAAATTAGGCATCTGGAAAAATGGAGAATTTGTCTTGTTGAAGGAGGCTGAAGCCGGAGTGGAAATTACCAAGGCATCAGTTTTTTTGCGCCAGGAAATTAATAATAATCCTAAATATCCGGCTTCCCCCGGCGATTGGCTGCACTATGAAGTTTTTTTCAAAAATATCGGGGATGACGCTTTGACTAATTTATTTATTGTTAACAAATTAGAGGGCGATGCGTTTGATTTTAATACGATTAAATCTGATTCGGGTATTTTTAAATCCGGAGACAACTCAATTGTTTTTGACTGGAAAAGGGTGGCAAAACTTCAATATTTAGCGCCGACTGAAGAGGGCAAGGTTGATTTTTGGGTAAGGGTGAAGGATGACTTAGGCAACGTTAAAAATCCGGTTTTAAGAAACAAGGTTTTTGCTTCTCAAGTTGAAGAAGAATTTGTGACCAAAATTGGTTCTAAAATGGAAGCGATCCAAAAAGGTTATTTCCAAGATGAGGTTTTCGGCAACTCGGGCCCTCTGCCGCCAAGGGGAGGAGAGATCACCACTTATACCATACTTTGGCAGGCAAAAAATTATTATTCAGATGTGAAAGATATAAAAATGAAAGCTACTTTACCCCAAGGAGTGGAATTAACCGGGAAAATATTCCCGGAAGAAGAAGCTCAAAAATTTACTTTTGATTCAGAGTCTAGGGAGATTGTTTGGTCTCTGGGAAATTTGGAACGAGGAAAAGGAGTTTTGAACTCTCCTCCTAATTTTTCTTTCCAAATCGCTTTTACTCCGGCAGTATCTCAAAGAGGCCAGACGCCGAATATCATCGGCCAAGTTCAGATTACCGGCGAAGACACTTGGACAGAGTCTACTTTAGAAGCAACAGCGCCCGTTATAAATACCACCTTGCCCGACGATAAGACCATCACCCCGGCGCTTGGAATAGTGCAGTAAATTTAAAATTATGCAAGATTTAATGGATAAAATTATTAGTTTATGCAAGAGGCGGGGTTTTGTTTTCCCCGGTTCGGAAATCTACGGCGGATTGTCTAACTCGTGGGATTACGGCCCGTTAGGCACGGAACTTAAAAATAATATCAAGCAGCTTTGGTGGAAAAGATTTGTTCAGAGCCGCGATGATATGGTGGGCATAGACTCTTCGCTTATTATGAATCCCAAGGTTTGGGAGGCATCGGGTCATTTGAAAGAGTTTACCGATCCGCTTGTTGAATGTAAAAATTGCCATAATAGATTTCGCGAAGATTCTTTAGAGGAAACGAAATGTCCAGATTGCGGCAAAAAAGAATTTACTTCTTCAATGCAGTTTAATTTGATGTTTAAGACATTTATCGGCCCGGCGGAAGAAAAAAACAATATTGCTTATTTCCGTCCGGAAACTGCCCAAGCAATGTTCGTTGATTTCAAAAATGTTTTAGACACCTCTAGGAAAACTTTGCCTTTTGGCATTGCTCAAATCGGCAAAGCTTTCCGCAATGAGATTACTCCGGGGAATTTTATTTTTAGAACGCGCGAATTTGAACAAATGGAAATAGAGTATTTTATCCGCCAAGAAGATTGGGAAAAATATTTTGAATACTGGAGAAAAGAAATAATAGAATGGATTAAAGATTTGGGAGTTGATATCAAAAATATCCATGAAAATGAAATTTCCGATAAGGAACGGGCTCACTACTCTAAAAGAACCATAGACTTTGATTATGATTTTCCTTTTGGTCGGAAAGAATTATACGGCTTGGCTTATCGAACCGATTTTGATTTAAAAAATCACTTTAGGGAACCGCCGTATAAAGAAGAAGGCGTAGATGTGTTTTATCCGCACGTCATAGAGCCGACATGGGGAGTTGACCGTTCGGTTTTAGTCGCGCTTTTAGAGGCGTATAAAGAAGAAGATAAAAGAATCGTTTTAAAGTTGCCCGTGAAACTGGCTCCCTATAAAGCCGCAGTTTTCCCGCTTTTAGCGAATAAACCGGAACTCGTAAAGCTGGCTAAGAAAATTTATGATGATCTGCGGAAAGATTTTATGGTGGCTTTTGACGATCGGGGGAATATCGGCAAGCGTTATTATTCGCAAGATGAAATCGGCACGCCTCATTGTATTACGGTAGATTTTGACAGTTTAGAAAAAGCCGACGTCACTCTCCGCGACCGCGACACTATGAAGCAAGAAAGAGTGAAAATAGATGAATTGGCGGAGATATTAAGAAACAAGCTTAGCTGAAGCTTCTAAAATATGAAAGAAAAGATTAAGAAGTATTGGTTGGTAATATTTATCGTCATAATTATCGGTGGTGCTTTTTATTGGTTTCAATGGAGACCAAGTGAGATTAGGAAAGAATGTTATTCAAACTCACTTGATAGATTTGTTGGTGGAACCAATATAGATGGATCGCCCTCTTTGCGAATGAATTCAAATTCTACCTTCTATATGAATTGTTTGAGAGGACACGGCTTAGAAAAATAAATCTATACAAAGAAAAAATCGGAAATTGGCTAAAACTTGGTTTTACTTTATTCTTAATTATTGAGGCAACTTAGAAATTGAGTTTTTATAAGTATTTCTTGACAAACGCCTCGTTCTATTTTAAGATAATTGTCCACAAGGTAGACTATTTGACATATGGTTTTTATGCTAAAATTAAATAATTAGACCCTCTTTTTAGTAATAAAAAATATGAAAAAAATTCTCGGTAATAAAAAGGGACAAGGGATAGCAAGAATACTAATATACCCATCAAAAAATAAATATATTGGAGTGTGTTTAGATTTTGATATTATAGAAGAGGCGGATAGTAAAGAAGAGGCAATTAACCAGATCAAAGAAGCAACAAGGGGCTATGTTATAAATGTGTGGAAAAATAAATTAGATGATGGCTTGTTGAATAGGCCTGCTCCCGAAAATTATTGGCGGAGATACAGAGAATATAATAGATTTATATCGGCCAAAAACGAAGAAAGGGTTAAAAAAATAACGCCCGAAACCAAATCTTCTTCATTCTTTTCGCTTCCCATAAGAGACCTTATGGGTAGTGGAGATTTATGCTTAAGCCACTAAACTGCAACTATGGCAAGATTGAAGAATTGGTCTTTCAAATCTTTATCTAATTTTTTAGAAGCATACGGCTTTAAATACGGGCACGTCGATGGTTCTCATTACTTTTATAACGGAAAAATAGAGGGGAAAGAAAGGGTAGTGCAAGTAATTTATAGTAATAAAGAGAAAGATTCTCAATCCGATAAAACGATGAAACTTGCGGTAAGGCACTCTGGTATACCTAAAGAATATTTTGAAGAATGGAAAAATAAAGGAAAGATACATCAGGAAATAATATACTAACCCCTTAGCGGGGTTTTATATTTATATTATAAAAGAAGTTCTATACTGTGATGAGAGTTGGAGATTGAGAGTTGGAGATCGGATCTCCAACTTTTATTTTAAAAAGATGGATTTTCTGTTATAATAAAGCATATGGATAAAATAAAAATAAATCAAAAAGCGGTGGATTTCCAAGAATATCTTTCTGAAAGATTAAAGAATCCTAGATTCAAGAAGTATTATGATGAACACGGCAAGCAGTTAGAAATCGCGTCGGTTTTTAAACGCAGTCTTAAGATTGAATTTGTTAAATAAATGTTTCGCAAAACTACGTTAAAAAATGGGTTGAGAGTTATCACCGTGCCGCAGGAGAATACGGAAACGGTGACGGTTTTAGTGTTGGTCGGGACCGGCTCAAAATATGAAACCAAAGATATCTCCGGCATTTCTCATTTTTTGGAGCATTTATTTTTTAAAGGAACAAAAGAAAAACCGACGGCCTTAGCTGTAATTGAACCCTTAGATAAAGTCGGTGGCGTTTACAACGCTTTCACTTCCCAAGAATGCACAGGCTTTTACGCTAAAGTTGAGGCGTCGCATTTCGAATTAGCCTTGGAATGGGTTTCGGACATTCTTTTAAACTCCACTTTTCCGGCCAAGGAAATTGAAAAAGAAAAAGGGGTGATTATTGAAGAAATAAATATGTATTATGACGATCCAAGGAGATATGTCCAAACTTTATGGACTAAACTTTTATACGGCGATCAGCCGGCCGGCTGGGATGTTGCCGGGACGAAAGAAACGGTCTCTAAAATTAACCGGCAAAATCTCGTAGATTATGTCAATAATCATTACACTTCTTCCAGCGTTATCGTTTGTATTGCCGGAAAAATTAACGAATCTGAAGGACTGGTCAAAGTAGAAAAATATTTTTCGAAAATAAAAATTAAACAGACAGAGGAAAAATTAAAAGTTATTGAGAAACAGGATAAGCCGGGATGCTTAATTCATTATAAGAAAACCGACCAGACTCATTTTTGTTTGGGAGCTCGGGGATATAATATTTTTCATCCTCAAAAATACGCTCAAGAATTATTGGCAACAATTTTGGGAGCCGGAGGGATGATGAGCAATCGGCTTTTTACTGAGGTAAGGGAAAAATTAGGATTGGCTTATTATATTTCAACGGAAACTGACACCAGCACTGACACGGGGTTTTTAGTCACCAATGCCGGTGTGGACAATACAAGAGTGGAAAAAAGCATCCAAACTATTTTAAAAGAGTATAAAAAAATTTCTCAAATTAAAGTTTCCGCTCAAGAGCTTAAAAAAGCCAAAGATAATATCAAAGGGAAAACAGCTATTTATTTAGAGCCGTCTGACTCCCAGGCCTCTTTTTTCGGATTTCAGGAACTTTTAGAAAAGAAAATTTTAACCCCAAATGATTTTTTCCGGGAAATTGATAAAGTTTCCCAAAGTGATATCCTGAAAGTAGCTAAAGATATTTTTCAGCCGGAAAAATTAAATTTGGCTTTAATCGGCCCGTTTAAAAACGATGAACCAAACATTAGACATATCTTGGCAAACAATTTTTAAAGTTGTTTTAATCGGATTTTCCCTTTATCTTGTATTTTTACTAAGGGATATTTTGGTTTTAGTGATATTTGCCTTAATTATTTCCGTTTTGTTTAATCCCGCCATTGAATTTTTGCAAAGATACAAAATTCCCAGAGTTTTAGCTACTATCCTAATTTATACCGGAGTGTTCGGTATTCTAGGTTTTTTTGTTTATTTAACTATTCCAATTTTTGTCAATGAACTTAAGCAATTCTCTCAGTTTTTCCCTCAGTACTTTGAAAAATTAGCTCCGCCCTTAAAGGGATTGGGGCTTGAAACGTTTGATAGTTTTGACAGTTTTGTTGACGGATTGGGAGGGTTGGCGATAAAAGCATCTTCTAATATATTTTCCGCAGTTTCAATTATTTTTGGCGGTATTTTTTCCACCATCACTATTTTTACTATTGCAATTTTTCTTTCCTTTGAACAAAATGCTATTGAGAAAACAGTCGGTATTTTTTCTCCTAAAAAATACGAAGAGTATGTCTTAATCCTTTGGAAAAAATCTCAAGCAAAGGTTTCCGGTTGGTTTGGCTCAAAAATCCTTACCGGTTTGTTTGTGGGACTGCTTACTTTCGCTGCCTGTAAAATTTTAGCTGTGAAATATGCCATTTCTTTTGCTTTTCTCGCCGGAATTTTAAATATTATTCCGATCATAGGTCCGATTGTTACGGGAATTATTATATTTGTTTTTACAGGATTAGATTCATGGACAAAAGCTGCTTTCGTTCTGATTATTTTTTTTCTTATACAGCAAATCGAGGGCAATATTATAACTCCGATTTTAACCAGGAAATTTGTCGGAATACCGGCAGTGCTGGTGTTCATCGCTTTACTGATCGGCAGCCAGCTCTGGGGAATTTTAGGGGCAATTCTAGTTATTCCCTTAGCTGGCGTAATCTTTGAATTTTCCAGAGATTTTTTAAAAAAGAGAAAAGAATCCATTGAATAAAATGGCTGTTTTATATATTGTTGCCACTCCTATCGGCAATCTTCAAGATATAACTTTTAGAGCCGTTGAAACCCTTAAAAGGGTTGATTTAATTTTGTGTGAAGATACGAGAGTAACTCAAAAATTACTCAGCCATTACGAAATTAAAACACCAACATTGAGCTACCATCAGCACAGCAAATTAAATAAAATAGAATATATATTAGATCTTTTAAAGCAGGGCAAAAATTTGGCCTTGGTTTCCGATGCCGGCACTCCGGGCATATCTGACCCGGGCGGTCAGTTAGTCGCACAGGTTGCACCTGTGCGAATCGCACAGGTGCAACCTGTGCCTGGACCATCGGCTTTAATTGCGATAGCTTCAATCTCGGGGTTTCCCGTAGATAGATTTTTATTTTTGGGATTTCCGCCGATAAAAAATAAAAGGAAAAAATTTTTTGAAGAGGTCGCCGCTTCAAGATATCCGGTAATTTTTTACGAATCACCCTATCGCATTATTAAAACTTTAAACGAGATCGATCCTTTGAGAGATGTTGTGGTTGGCCGCGAATTGACTAAAAAATTTGAAACAATTTATCGCGGCAAAGCTAAAGACGTTTTAAATCAATTGACAAAAGAGGAAATTAGGGGAGAATTTGTGGTAATAGTAAGGGCGATGAGATAAATCTCATCTTCACCTTCGTTTTTATTAAAATAAAAACTCGGTATGAAAAGTAAATTTTATATTACAACCAGCATTGCTTATACTAATGCGCCTCCGCATATCGGTTTTGCTTTAGAAACGATTCAGGCGGATGTTTTAGCCAGATATCGTCGGGTTTCAGGCGATGGTGTCTTCTTTCTGACAGGGACCGATGAGCACGGCGCGAAAATCGCCAAGGCGGCAGAAAAATTCGGGAAAAATCCGCAAGAATTCACTGATGAAATTTCTGCCAAGTTTCAGGAGCTAACTAAGGGATTAAATTTGTCCAACGATGATTTTATCAGAACCACCGATCAATCGCGGCATTGGCCGACAGTAAAAGATATCTGGCTGAAACTGAAAGAAAATAACGATATTTATAAAAAAAATTACAAAGGCCTTTATTGTCTAGGCTGTGAGGCTTTTATCACTCAAAAAGATTTAATTGACGGAAAATGTAAGATCCATCTGAAAGAACCGGAAGCCATTGACGAGGAAAATTATTTTTTCAGGCTTTCGAAATATTCAAGCAAAATAGAAGAGTTGATTAAAAAAGATGAGGTAAAAATAATTCCCCAAGAAAAGAAAAACGAAATGTTAAACTTTGTCAGGCAGGGATTAGAGGACATCAGTTTTTCAAGGCCGAGTAAAGATTTGAAATGGGGCATACCTGTGCCAGATGACGATTCTCAAACAATCTATGTTTGGGCAGACGCTCTTGTGAATTACCTTCTCCCGAAGAAATATTGGCCGGCCGATATCCATTGTCTGGGAAAAGATATCTTAAGATTTCACGCCACAATTTGGCTGGGAATGCTTTTATCTTCAAAATTGCCCTTGCCAAAATCAATTTTTGTCCACGGCTTTATAACTTCTAACGGCCAAAAAATGTCGAAATCATTAGGGAACGTAGTCGATCCGTTTGAATTAATTAGAAAATACGGCGCAGACGCAGTTCGTTATTTTCTTTTGCGGGAGATTCCGCCGACTGAAGACGGAGACTACACGCGCCAAAAGTTTGAAGCGCGCTATAATTCAGATCTTGCTTCCGGACTCGGTAATTTAGTTGCCAGGGTAATAACTTTAGGCGCTAAATTCAAAGTTCAAAATTCAAAAATAAAAATTACAATTCAAAATTCAAAAATAATTGATAAAACGCGGAAAGAATATAAAAAAGCATTAGAAGAATTTAAATTTAATGAGGCGTTGATTGCTATTTGGGAGTTGATAAGTTTTTGCGACAAAATTATAAACGAAGAAAAACCTTGGGAGGGAGGAAAAGAAAAAATTATAGATGATTTACAAATAACAATCATCGAAATTGCAAAATTATTAAAGCCGTTTTTGCCGGAAACATCGGAAAAAATATTAGAACAATTGAAATTAAGAAAGAGCCAGCCGTTATTTCCGCGCTTAGGTTAAAATTATGTTTACGGCAATAATAATTATTTTAGGACTGATTGTCTTCGAGGCGGTTTCCAGCGTGGATAACGCCATTGTCAACGCCCATGTTTTAAAAACAATGAGCGTAAAATGGCGCAAGATATTCCTTGTCTGGGGGATATTTACCGCTGTTTTTTTAATCCGCGGTCTTCTGCCATTTGTGATTGTCTGGATGTCTGTCCCGGAAGTAGGTTTCATGGGAGCATTTCGGGCAATGTTTGACAGTTCACCTGAAATTTCCCGATTAATAGAAGAAAGAAAAGGAATTATTCTGATAGGAGCCGGGGTTTTTCTTTTACTGGTTTATCTCCACTGGCTTTTCTTGGAGAAAAAAGATCCGTTTTTTGTCCCTGATAAATTAATGAAGCCGGGCTACGGTGTTTGGTTTTTTGCTTTTACCGCCTTAATTTTAGTTACTCTTCTGTATTTGGCCAGACACTCTGTTTTTTTGATGTTGGCAGCGGCTATGGGAAATGCAGTGTTTTTCATTATGTACGGCTTTAGAGAACAGTCGGAAAAACAAGAAAGGGCGCTTGGCGAGGGACAATCAGGCATGAGTAATTTTTCCAAGTTAATGTATCTTGAAGTTTTAGATGCTTCATTCAGTTTTGACGGCGTTGTCGGCGCTTTTGCCTTTACTACTTCCATCCCTCTTATTTTCATCGGCAATGGCATCGGAGCTTTAATAGTCAGACAATTGACGATTAAGGGTATTAATCAAGTGGCGAAGTATAAGTGGCTGAAAAATGGAGCAATGACTTCAATCGGAATTTTGGGAGTTTTTATAATTTTAAAGAGTTTTGGCGTTTATATCCCGGAATATATTCCAACGGTAACTACTCTTTTCTTTGTCGGTTTTTCTTTCATCAAATCCCACCAATTGCTGAAACAAAATGCTAATTGATACTCACGCCCACGTTAATTTTAATGCATTTAAAGATGACTCCGACGAAGTGATCCGTCGATCTTTAGTTGGCGGCGTTCAAATAATAAATGTCGGTTCGCAATATAGCACAAGCAAAAGAGCGGTAGATATGGCGGAATCCGCCAGCTGGCGAGATAAAGGCGTATATGCCGCAATCGGGCTTCATCCGATTCACCTAGCCGATGGCATTTTTAAAACAAAATTAGACGAGGACGAAGTTATTATCCCGACTAAAAATGAAGAATTTGATTCTGAAAAATATAAAGAACTTGCCAAATCTTCCAAAGTTGTTGCCATCGGTGAAATCGGCTTAGACTATTATTACCGGCCAAAAACTAAAACAAAACTCGATGAATTTAAAAATCGTCAAAAAGAAGTTCTTTTAATGCAGTTGGATTTGGCGAAAGAATTAAATTTGCCGGTTATTTTTCATTGCCGTTCAGCGCATAACGACTTAATAAACGAGATCCGATCTCGCGACGAAATCGGATCTCCTAAAATCCGCGGCGTTATCCATTGTTTCACAGGGACCTGGGAAGAAGCGCAAAAATATTTGGAAATGGGTTTTTATTTAGGATTTAATGGAATAATCTTTAAACTTGACATGGATGATGTAATTAAAAAAACTCC
>CAYIJU010000003.1:0-10975 GCA_964363855.1 uncultured Candidatus Saccharibacteria bacterium
ATTTTCTAAATAAAATTTTGAAAATATCTTTGTTTTTTAAAGAAAACTTGACAAGGGGGTATGAAACGAGGTAGAACTAAAGCAGAAAACATTCCCAAGTGAATATGGGAAAAAATCTCAAAATTTCTGAAAAGGAGGATTAAAATGGTTTTAAAAGAAAGGGTTGACCAAAAAAAACCTGTGGCGGGAATAGCGACCCGGACCAAGGTGCCCGAAGTTTTCGAAAAAAGAATGAAGAAAAAAACAAGGGGCTACTTGTTTATCGGTATTGGCGTGCTGGTAATCGCCCTTTCTGCCCTTGGTTTCTGGCTGGGCAGTAGAGAAGCCAGCCCGAAAATTTCCACCCAAGACCAAAATACCATCAACCAAGTTTGGGGCGGGAAAGCGCCCAATGCCGCCGAGGAAAAAAGGATAGTAGATAAGGTCATGAATAGTCCATGGCCGCCGCCAAATCCTTTTTTGACAGCGCCAGTAACCGCTCCGGTGGTTATACCGCCATCTGCAAAGTCTGACTTTAAAGTGGAGTACCGAGAAACCCTATCAGCCAAGGGGAAGATTGATGTTAGAATATCTTCCACTAAAGACCCCAGGGTAAAAACGGTACGAATAGAAAATAGAACAAATCAACCGCTGTTGATTAAGCAATTTCATGAAGAAAAAGATGCTTCTGGCAAGATTCTTGACTCTTCAGAGTCGGTTGAATGGTACAAGATGGACCCTCGCTATGTGATAAATGATACCGAGAGTCCCGGTTTTGAGAGGGCGAAGTCGATAATGTTCTGGGTTGAAGTGAAAAATGCCGAGTAATGGCCAAAACGGCCTCACTCTTTCTATAAGAGTGAGGCCAGTTTTATTTTTGAGCAGGAATAACCTTTAAAGAAGAAGTTTTTTTGCCAACTGAATGATCAAGTCCTAAATTAAACTGGTCTGATGAGATAACCTCGCATTTATTTTCAAAATTTTTATCCTCAAAAAGAAGTGCCAAATAATTGCCATCTATTTTAAGAGACAAAACATTGCCTTTTACCTTTATACCTTCTTCATAATTATAATTAATTAAATTTTTATAATCCTGTGTTAAATTAGGACTATACGGAAATAATTTAAAAATCTTTTTGCCGGCAGTATCCGTCTCAAGATAATTCTCTTTTTCATAATTTGTGCGAAGCTAAGCTTAGCACAAAAGGTTAGGTTTTTATTTTCTAAATAAAATTTTGAAAATTCCTTTGTTTTCTAAAGAAAAGGCGATGAAACTCTGTTTCATCTTCAAACTTCGCCCCGCTTTGCGGGGCTCGCTTACTTGACAAGGTGGCTTAAAAAGCGGTAAAATTAAGGTAGAACATTTCTATCTTAATATAAGATAGATAAGAAAAAAATTTCTGAAAAGAAAAGGAGGACACATGACTGCGAAACAGAAAAAGAAAGTGGGGATGTGGGGAATCGTGATCTTAGCGGTTGCGGTGATTATCACGGGTATCGTATTCGCCTATACCGCGCTAAGCGCGGGAGTATTTTATCGGGAAGAAACTAAACAAGACCAGTCTATAATCGACCAGGTCTGGGGCGGCAAGGCACCCGATGCGGCTACGGAGAAAAAGATTGTCAATGATGTTTTGAATAGCCAATGGCCGCCGCCAAATCCTTTTTTGACTGCTCCAGTAGTGCCCGTGCCGGTGGTTGTGCCACCCTCTGTGCGGTCCGACTTCAAGGTTGAGTATAAAGAAACTGCTTCGGCTAAGGGAAAAATCGATGTAAAGATTTCACCGACCAATGACCCGAACGTAAAAGCTGTACGGATAGAAAACAAAACCGATCAACCATTGTTGATGAGGTCAATTACTGAAGGAAGAGACGCTTCTGGTAAGGTTATTTACTCTTCGGGGACAGACGGAGACGGATGGTACAAAATGGACCCTCGTTACATAATCAATGATACCGAGACTCCTGGTGGTAAAGAAGGGATAGTGGCAAAAACATTCCGGATCGAAGTCAAGGAATAAAAAACAGCCTCATTCTTATTAAATTAAGGGTGGGGCTGGTTTTATTTTTGAGCGGGGACAACCTTTAGGGAATAAACATCTTTACCAACGGGATGGTCAATTCCTAAATTAAACTGGTCTGATGATATAACCTCGCATTTATTTTGGAAATTAGCGTCTTTAAAAAATAACGCCAAATAATTGCCATCAATTTTAAGAGATAAAACATTTTTAGCAATCTTTGTGCCGTCTTCATAACGGTTTTCAAAGGAATCTAAATTTTTATAATTCTCTACTAAATTTGGACTGTAAGGAAAAAGTTTAAAAATTTTCTTAGCGTGGGTAACGTCTGCATCTACCATTTGCGTTTCTTGATAATTTTCCAACTTATATAAAGTTACGCCATCTTTAGGGCCAGGCGGTTCATTCGGCTGGACAAAGACAGTAATAGACGAAACGCCGCCATCTTTTATTTTAGGGAGAACCACATCTTTATCCGCCGTAAAAACATCGCAGGCCAAAGTGTAATTCCTTGCCTCATGCAAAATAGCGCCGAATTTCATACTTGGATAACCGCAAATTGGTTTTGTTAATGTTGCGCCCTGAGCATCCTTATCAAGCATCTGACCGCTTTTTTTGTCGCATTCCTCTTTGGAAATATCTTCGTAAGCATAAGCATTTTTAAATTTGATAAAAGAGATTTGATCTTCGTAATCTCTTATAATGTTTGAAGGAAACTCATTAAAAGACCTGCTGGTGAAAAAGCAGGAACCGTCGGCTTTGCACAGATAAACGCCGGGGAACTGGTATTCTATCTTGATTGATTTTGGCGAAGACGGATCTAACCGGCAAGCTTGCTGGAAACAGTCTTGGCCGACTAATTCTTTAGAATCCGCCCATGCTTTGACAAAATTGGGGTCGGTGCTGAACTGATAAAATTTGGCGTTGGGGAAATCTTTTGTTAAATCTTGGCTGATAGTAATGGTTTTTTGATTCTCGGCAATATTGAATTTAGAGTCAGTGGGCAACATTGTATAGAGAATAATCCCCTGATTCCCGCCTTTAATCTCTGGGTTGATCAGCGCCAGTTGGGGATTAATCGTAGTTAAGAACAAGTAAGAACCCAGTAAAATAATCAAACCGATAAAAGCGTCAGTTATTTTTGTTTTTGCCTCGGACATAGCCGAAGGGTTTTGGGCTTCAGTTACCAATCTGAAGCCGGAATAAAAAATTACAGCAAAAACAACCATGCTGGAAATACCAATAGCAAAATTAAAAATATATTTTACATAATCCGGCAAAAGAGTTTGGGTGGTTCTTGGCGCCTTCAAATCGCCAAATTGAGGATAAACAATTTCCAAATCTTTGGCCAAGACCTGCCTGCCGGCAGGCAAGGCAAAACTGGCCAACCCCAAAAATAATAAAATCAGTAAAAAGCTTGCTAAATATTTTTTAATAAACAAAACCATATTTTAATTTATAATACCACGTCCGAAAAATAAAAAAAGAAAAGGGCAAAAATTCAAGATGAATAGCTGCCCTCTTCTTGTTTTTTTAGAACAAGGTCGCGATAGGGTTCCGTAATAATATCTTTTTCATCTAGGGTAAGTTTTTTTAAGAAATTAATATTCTCATTTAGGGCTTCCTGCCTTTCTTTTTCATTTGTCGCAATGTTTTCTATTTCTAAAAACCAACCTAAACTTTCTATATTATCAAGAGTAATAGTTTGTTTGTCTACCAAAAATTTTTCTCGTTCTTTAACAACTTCTACTACTTTTGTAAAATTAAGGGACTCAAGCAATAATTCTGCTTCTTTTTTTGGACAGCGAAGCGGAATATTAATTTCTGACTTCCAAAATTGCCTCTTTTCGTCCATTATTTTCGTTGTAGGTCCTTTATAGGTTAATTCTAAATAATCTCCTCTCTCTCTAATCCGCAGGCACTCTTTTGTTTCAATGAAATCGCGATGGGGAGCAGTGAAATAAATATCGCTCTCTTTTATCTTCTCCACAAACACACTCCCCAGCGCAAGTAATTTTCTCCTTATAGATTCCACTTGCGATTCTTTTATTTTTATTTTAATTTCGACTTCTTCTCTCCGGATAATTTCTAATGATTCCGACAACATAGAAGCGAAAAAATATCTTCCCTTTATGGTGTTGATAATGCCCAAATTGGCTTTTTTATTTTTTATATTGTTTTCTATAATTTGTTTAAATGCCCGAAACGTTAAAAAGGAACCCCCTTGATCGCCCAATAAATGAGTATAATATAAGTGCCATATTTTTGATAGAAAGTTTGTTTTGTCAGGATCTTCTATATCTACAATAATCAATTGTTTAGACAGATTTAATAACTTTTTAATCAAGGGCATTTGTTCGGAAAATGGGATATGGTGAAGAGTATTTTTAAGTATTACAAGATCAAACCTTTTGGCAAATGGCAAATCAAGAACATTATGATTGGTAAAAAGGATATTAGAACTTTTAAGTTTATTTCTTATTAGCGAGGTAATTTGCCATGAAATATCATTTGCCACGCAAATTTCAGGATTATACATTCTTTCTAATTCAAAAATCAAATCGTCATCGCCGCAAGCGACATCAAGAATAGATTTTGGATTGTTGGAAATTAATTTGAGTATTACATTTCGGATTTTTTTTGAAGAAAATTTACCTATTATTTTTACAAAATATTTATTGATATAATAAAATAAGAAAAACTTTTTAGCGCTTTCTATTTCCCCATAAGGCGGTTCAAAAATTTTATTCTTAATTTTTTGTTTTGCCATTTGGAGTATTTCTCTATTTTGATATGCCATTTTTTCTGGCACATCTCTGGTATATAATATTTTTACATTTTCTGATTGCGGTTTAATTTTTCCGCGAGCCAAAGCAACGAAGGCAATCCCGCGATGCGATACGATTTTATTGTTCCAAATAAAATTATTATTTATTATTGCGATTGATTGTAATTCATCTATAACTAATCCGGTTTCTCTCAAAACTATCCTGTTGGCCGCATCTTCTATCATTTCAAATTTTTCTATATATCCTCCGGTTAATTCCCATCCAATGCCCTTATTTAAATCTCTCGTCAAAAGGAATTCTCTTTTTTCGTTATAAATACTAATTACCAGAAATTTATAATTCTGTCTGCATAATCTAAAAAAATCGAAATCGACCCTTTCTTGATAATTAAACTCTGGTAAATTGTAAAGAATTTTATAAGTTTCTATAATATTCTCACCAGTAGGCATATATTCATTAATTTTAAAATAT
Source organism: uncultured Candidatus Saccharibacteria bacterium (assembly GCA_964363855.1). Lineage (GTDB taxonomy): Bacteria > Patescibacteriota > Minisyncoccia > Minisyncoccales > CAZWNE01 > JBBTTI01. The sequence goes on from CAYIJU010000003.1 coordinate 5,261, forward strand.
TTTTGATATTAAAACAAAGGGGTAGAACTTTTTTCTACCCCGTTAAAAGAAACGCGAAATTGCATCTGCTGCTATGGTTGGATCCTCTGCGGAATTATCTATCTCAACTAAATCATATTTCCGATATTCCAATAGAAATCTTTGTTCTATTCGCAAGTATTGTTCTTGTCGGTCGTTATAACTTAGCCCCCGCTTGCGCAACCGGGAAATTCGCTTAACCTCTTCGCAAACAATTAGAAAGGTGTAGTCGGGTTTCAATAATGGTTCAAAGACAAAATCTGGAACATTTATTATCACGCCAAGCGCTCGATGATAACAAAGCGTGGTTAGCAAATATCTATCGCACACGACCGATTTAGTCTCAAGAATGCGGGATATTTCCGCAGAAGCCTGGATTACTCCTGCTAAATAAAAGAAAAATCTCGCTGCTACATCGGCATTTCTGTCTATTACCTTGCGCACAGAGTTAAATAATGGGGCGGGTGTTTTGTAGAACTCTGCCCCCATTTTTTCCGCAACCAATCGTCCTATGGTTGTTTTTCCGCTGCCGCTTAAACCTTCCAGCACAGTAAATGTCTTTTGAGACAATCTCTTTTCTGTCCTCATCCCTCTTCCCCGATTCTTATGATTTTAACCTGAAATTTTTTCTCTTTTACAAAATATGTCCGCACATCTCCTTCACGCGCTCCCAAGATAGCTTTACCCAAAGGGCTTGCGTATGAAATGATATTCCTTGAAGGATTAATCGCCTCTGGATCGGTAAGAACAAATCTCTCTTTTCCTCCATTTTCAAATTCAATTTCTACTGAAGTTCCAACTTTTATTTTTTCACCCTGAATTTCATCATCAACAACCACGGCGCGAGCAAGCAATTTGCGCGATTCTTTGATTTGCTGTCCAAGCATTTGTTCATCCCTTATAAACTGTTCAAAAGCGAAATTATCATGCCAATCTCCTCCCATCCCAGCTGCTTCAGCTCTTTGTTTCGATATTTCCTCCGCCTTATTTTCCAATTCGTGAATCCTCGCTCGCAACTGCTTCAAGCCCTCCCCTGTTAGTTTATATGGTTTTTGTTCCATTTTTTCCGTACTCTCCTTTTTAAAAGTGCATTTAATTTCTACAGCTGATTTTAATTTAACAAATTATTTTTGAAATGTCAAATTTTTAGAAACCGATTTCGGTTTAATAGTAAAAGTAGTAATTTTTATCTCGTTGCCGGAGTCGTTGATTGGCAGCAAACATAATTATTTTTATTCTGGCAACTGTTCTTCCAACCCATACTTTGAGCTTCTAAACAGCTATAAAATCCCTTTTCCGATACTGCAGTTCCGGCTGAAAAATTTTCCCACTCTATTTTAGAATTACTGCAAAAATCATCTTTCAAATTTGCTCTGTTCTGCTCAAGATTAACAAGGGTTTTTTTGTCTTCGGGTTTATCAATAATTTTTTTTGTTTCTTCAATTAAAGCTTGAAGGTTAGGTATATTTGTTTTAATTATTTCCCTATGAGTACTCATTGCTATTTCTAAAAGATTGCCAAATTGAGGCGTTTTTCCGGCTATCTGCCCCTTTGGATCAGAAATTTTATCCGTACCCGGCGTGCCGCCGCAAGTATAGTCAGTGATAAACCATGTGCATTGCGGCGACCGAGAATTAGAATCTGAAGAAACCTGTTTAGGCCTAAGATTAATTACGCAACAAGGATTAGATTTTGGCTCACACACTTCAAAAGAATCTCCTTCCTCGCTTGACTCCCAGTGACACGCCTTCCAAGGCTCCGACCATGGCTTACATCCACTATTGCAGTTGTCGCTGCTAATTTCATCAATAAATGTTTTTAAATCTTCTATTTTTAAAATTGATTCGGTCGCTTTGATTACAACATCGTTTTTCCCTAAAAGACTCTGCGTTTCCAGTAAAATTTTCTGGACTAAATCATTAGACTTCTCAAACATATTGCCGAGGGTGATTTCTGCAGAACATCTTACTACGGGCTCCTTAATATTCCATGATTCGGGCGAGATAATTTGTTTTTTGATATCTTCGGCAGGCAAACTGGATACCATTCCTGTGTTAATTTCCTGCTCCACGCAATAGAAAGTGGCGTTATCTTGGCTGGGAACTGCATTTTCCCACGCCTTAACTTGGATTTTTTCGTACTTAGCGGCTGTATTAATAGCCTTTTTGTAACGGACAAAACTAGGATAATTAAGCAGATTCGGGCAACTATTAATTTTATTTTGGGCGTCCAGATAAACTCCGGAAACTCTTTGCAAATCTTTTATTTCAAAATCCAAACTTTGCTGCCAATATAAAAGACCTAAGTCATAATCGCCGGAATCGGCTTTCAAAATAGCTTTTAATTCTTGATCGCCGTCGGGGAAATATAAATCCTTCATTGATTGGTCTATGGCGGTTTTCTCGCCGGCGCCGCTGTAAAGACGGACAAAAATTTCTTTTCTTTTTAAATTAATTTCGTTGTTTTTTGCTAAAATTGCTGGCCTATTTCCTCCGCAAGGCTCGCCATCGCAGTAAGGTTTTTTGAAAGAAGAACTAATAGAGCAAATTTTAGGGTCATTACCGCAAAGACCCGCCTTCGTTTGGGTATTTTGACATTCGCACATATCGGTCATTTTTTTTAAATCTTCGCCCAAAATTTTAAGATTTTCTGCCTTTTGTTTTAAAAGTTTTGTATTTATTTCAATTTTATTATAAGCTTCCTTAATTCTGCCCAGTCTGGTTTCGGCAAAAATTCCCTCCTCTTTTTTGCTTTTATCTTCTTTTTTAGTATTAACATCCTGTTCAATCAAAACGCCGATGGGAATTTCTACGGCTGAAAGAATTTTCTTTTCAGCAACGGCAGGTGTTGAGGTTGAAACCAAATTTATTTTTGTTAACTCCGGCAAATTAATAAAAGTCAGTTGGGGATTGATGGTGGTTAAAATCAAATAAGAGCCGAAAAGTATTGCCAACCCTAAAGCCGCCTGGCCGATTTTTTCTTTGGCGGCCCGTATCTTTGACGCCGAACCTCCGGAAACCATATATAAAATTCCGGCATAGACTAAAATCGCTAGAGCGACCAAACCGGAAGCGGTAACCGCAAAATTAAAAATATATTTTATATAATTTGGCAAAATATCCTTGGTAATAGTTTCCGGCTTGAATCCGGCTATTTCCGGATAATTTATTTCCAGCTGTCTTTCGGCCAAGACAAAATTAGCTGCTGTTAATAAAAAAACAAAAATTAATATAAACCAAAAAAACTTTCTATGCTTGACCATTGCTTTAGTTTAACATTTTTTGTTGTTATGATATAATAATCAAATATGTTAGGTGTCTTTACCGGAGGTTTAACTTTAGTCATTGGTTTTGCTTTGGGTTTAATCGCCTTGATTACCAGCACCCTTGCTTCTTTGAGCGCCAGCATTTTGCAATGGGTCACCTCGGGAAATTTTATCACTCTTTCTTATACTAATGCCGGCATTCTCTCTACTGATCCTCGGTTCAATCAATTCGTCAGTATGGGCTGGGAATTGACCCGCGGGCTGACCAATATAATTTTCGTCATAGCAATGGTTGCCATCGGTTTAGGCACGGCTTTAGGCAGAGCCGAATATCAAGCCAAAAAAGCTTTGCCGGTTTTAATTATTATTGCTATTCTGATCAATTTTACGCCGGTGCTTTTAGGACTGGTTATTGATGCTTCAAATATCGTAATGAATTATTTCCTTAGCGCAGTCGGTGGTTTTGGTTTTTTTGCGAACAATATGGGGGCAGTGGTTAATTCTTTCAGCACCGCTTTGGGAAAATTCTTTGACCCCTCGGCCCAGCTCAATCTTGTAATTGGATTGCTGGTGATGATTGTTTTTAGCATACTGTCTGGCATTGTTTTCTTTTTATTCTCTTTGCTTTTCATCGGCAGATATATCGCTCTCTGGCTGTTAGTTATTCTTTCGCCCTTTGCTTTGGCTTGTTATATTCTGCCAGCCACCAAAAAATATTACACCCAGTGGCTTGAACAACTGACCCAGTGGTGCATCATCGGCATTACCGGCGGATTTTTCCTTTATTTAGCCAGTAAAATGATTGAAATAACCAGTAAAGTCAGCGGCAGCGCCATGAAAGGATGGGGCGGACTAAGCGCTGACCAAAGTAACCCTCTCTCATTCTTTTTTGGCAGCCTCGGCCAAGTTGCCAATCAAATTCTGCCTTGGGGAATTTCTCTTGCTTTAATGTTTATCGGCTTATCTATGGGCCTAACCACCGGCGCCATGGGCGGCAAAATGCTCGTCAACTTTGGTAAGAAACTACCGGGAAATATTTCTAAAAGCAGACTGGGAGGAAAACTCTTAGGCGGCGCGGCTGCCGGAACGCAAAAAGGATTAGCCGGCACATCGGGCTTCTTGCAAAAACACTTAGGAAAAGATTCTTTTATGGGAAAAATTCCTGGAATTGGCCAGGGATTCTCTCGTCCTCTCGGTTGGATGGTTAAGAGCGCTAATGAAGCCCTTGGCCCTAAACTTACAGAATATGCCGCTACAAAAAGAAAAACTTCTGCGCCAAAAGGCTGGGATCAGATGAGCATTCCCGAAAAAGAGAATTATATCAAAGCCCAAACATTCGCCTCGGACAAATTAGTCTTAGCCAGCAAAATGAAAGGTGAAGGAACTTATAAACATTCCGACCCAAAGTTTAAAAAAGCGATGGTGGAAAACGCCAAAAAAATGGCCTCGAATGCTATTTATAAAAAAGAGGTGGGTGATATTATGGACGCTGCGTCGGGCGAGATAACAGCCAAAATGAAAATTGATTTTGAAGTTGACGACAAAGCCAAGAGAAAAATGGAAAAGAAAATATTGGACGAAGCGGATAATATAAAAAATAAATTTTCAGAAAAACAATTAATAACTGAAGCTGCGGCTCAATATGATATTGACGAAAATAAGATTACCCCAACCCTCTTAACTAAATTCGTTTCGGACACTGCCGCTGGAGTAATCCACACCAACGGAATGAAGCAGGGAGATATGAAGGGCGCGGATATAGACTCGTTAGCGTTTAGGATAGGAAGCCAAAATTTCACTTCTGGCCACTTCCAGCAAATTGAACAGGAATTCGGCAAAGATGGATTAGAAAAAGTTATCACCGGTACCGGCGGAGTAGGCACTCTATCAGCCGATGAATTTTACAAGAAAAATTCCGGATTATTTAAAAACTTTATGACAAACCCCGCTCTTTCGCATATTAAAATTGATGCGCGAGACCAAATGACCGACATTGATGACCAGCCAACTAATAGGCTTGACCTTTTTGAAAAGAAAAGGAAAATAGAAAATTTATTAAAAAAAGACTCGCTAGCCGAGGGATATAGTAATTTGCAAAAAGAAATAAAAGAATTAGACCGAACGAGGCAAGAAATAATTCAAAAGATAGCGAGAAATGAAGTTAAAGAAATAGCGCAAGCTAGAAGCCAAATTAATAAAATCGAACAAGAGCTTATGCGAAATGCTGATCTTTTGACAAAAAACGAAGAGATGATTGATAAAAATCCGACTTCAAGGGAAACATTGAAAGAAGTTGAAAGGATAAGAACGCAACCGACAAATAAAAAATCGAAAAGAAAATAACAGCACTTTAAAATAAATAGTGGGAGACGCTTTGCATCTCCCACTATGAGAACGACTATTCTTCGTCCCCTTGATTTTTCCCTCCTTTC
>CAYIJU010000003.1:11075-15606 GCA_964363855.1 uncultured Candidatus Saccharibacteria bacterium
CATCTCCCACTATGAGAACGACTATTCTTCGTCCCCTTGATTTTTCCCTCCTTTCGGTTTTCCCTTTTTTCCCTTTTTCCCCTCCTTTAGTTTGCCGACAGGCTTACCGTTGTTCAGCGCCTGTAGGCGAGCTATTTCCTGGGGATCGAGTGGATCAGGTTCCACTTTTGGGGTCCGGGGTTTGCCCGGCACCTCCTGTCCGCAAAGCGGGCGGGATATCCATACATTCCCGACAAAGATTCTTGTCGCCAACCTTGGTTGTATCCGCCGCCTCTTTTCCGCAGTTGTCGCACTTCCCCACTACTTTGGTGGTCTCCGTTTTGGGACCATTTGCCGCCGGATTTTTTGCCGCATTAACAACCGCTTCGGCAGCTTTCTCTCTCACACACGCCCCACAGTGATACGAAACTCCCTTCTCCAATGGTCGGTCGATCGAAAAGGTCTTACCGCAATCCACACACACGGCTGTCCGCTTATTAGCTGGTGGCGGTGTTGGTGGCTTATTCGGCAACTGAGGTTGATCACTTGGAGGTTGCGGTTCGACCACAACTTCCCCTGCCAACTTCTTCGCCGATTGAATATTGGCTTCCCGCTGAGCCGCCAACTTCGCCTTAACCTGGTCGGTGAGATCGAGAACTTCTATCTGCTTGCGAAGTGCCCGACCTTTCAGTGTCGCACGCTTCGTTTCAGCGACCAAGTCCTCGATATCTTCCGATAGAGGACTAAGTGCCCCCGACAATTGTCGGGCCTGCTGATTCGCCGCTTGAATTTCCGCCTCTATATCCGCATTCTCGTCTTCCTGCGAAGTAGGCGCAGGGGGATCAGAACCAACAATTTTCTTCTTTTGCCAGAACCATTTCATGCACTACCTTCCTTTATTAAATTTTATATTTATATTATATACCCTATAATAAATTTGTCAAGCCATATGATGCAAAAATACACTTCGGAACAATTTTGGAAATTATGAAAATCCCTCAAAAACAATACTTTGTTTTAATTGACGAATCTGGGACATTGCCAGACATAAAAGATAAATTCATTGTTATCGCCGGAGTAAGATTAGAAAAAATGAAAGAGGCATTGGATTTAATCAGCAGAACATTAAAAACACTGCGCCAGAGAAAAATCAAAATTAAGGAAGTAAAATTTTATTATGCTGGAGAAAAAACTAAAAGACAAATTCTTTCGGGAATAATTTCAACGGGCCTGGAAATTTTTGCCATAGTAGTGGATAAAAAAAGAAGGAAAATCCCCGATACGCCAGAAAATTTTGCCCTACTCGTTAGCGAACTAATCAACGAAATAAATCTCTGGCAACCGGAGACAAATTTAAAAATAATTATTGACAGGCATTTTCACGAGAAAAACAAAGAGAACGATTTTAACAAATTTCTTCAAAAGGGCGTAAAAAGAAACGCAAATTATACTATTCAGCACATAAACAGCAATCAAAATTTGATAATAAATTTAGCTGACTTCGCAGCTGGAGCAATTTTAACAAAGTACAACAAAAATAATTCCCAATTTTATGATATTATCAAAGAAAATATTCTATTGGAAAAAATTATCAATTGGCCGGAATTAAAAAGAAAAAGTTTATATAAAAAAATTCCCTGAACCGGTGCAAGCACCCATCCAAGGAATCTAATTTAAGATTAACAAATCCAATCTATTTGTCAATAGCGCGAGCGAAGCGAAGCGCGAAGATGAAGCAAAGCTTCATCGCCATCAATAAATATGCTTAAAAAATACACTTCGGAACAATTTTGGAAATTATACGAAAAGCTTCCTCAAGAATTAAAGGATGCGCTTTTTGCCGATGAAACTGGCAATAATATTTATGAGGTTTGCCAAAGAAACGAGACTGAAGAAAATTTGGAAGATATCGTTGATTTAGTCGGCCAAGTTTTGGCCGGCGTTTTAGCGCCGGATGATTTTCAAGAGACATTAATAAAAGAATTAAAATTGGAAAAAGAAGTTGCCAAAAAAACGGCGCAAGAAATTAACAGATTTATCTTTTATCCGGTCAGAACTGATTTGGAAAAATTATATCAAACAAAAGTAACGGCGCCGGAAAAACCAGCGGAAGTTGTTATTATTCCGAGAGAAGAATCAGCCGGACCAAAAAAAGATGACACATACAGAGAACCGGTAGAGTAAATCCAAAGCACAAAGCATAAAATCCAAAATAATAATTAAATGAGCGAAATTAAAAATTCGAAACAATACGACTTGGAAGACAGGACTCTTAAATTTTTAAAAGATATTATTAAATTATGCAAGAAATTACCAAGAGATACGGTCAATATTGAAATAATTAAACAACTCATAAGATCGTCCGGTTCAGTAGGGGCAAACTATAGAGAAGCCAATGAGTCAATAAGCAAGAAAGATTTAAGTCTAAGAATCAAAATTTCCCGCAAGGAAGCAAAAGAAAGCCACTACTGGCTGCAAGGTCTATTAGAAGCAAATATTAATTTTAAATCAGAAATTGAACCGTTAATAGACGAAGCATTGCAACTAGCCAGAATTTTTACGGCGATAATGAATAAAGTAAGTTTATAATTTTTAGTTTAAGATTTGCAATTTATTTTGGATTTTGAAATTTAAATTTTGGATTTTAATTGTATGAGATTTACTATTCCCCAATTTATTGAACACGAAGCGAAAATTGTCGGGCCTATGACCTTTAAGCAGTTTATTTTTGTCGGCGCGGCCGGAGCGGCTATTTTTCTTCTGTATTTTTCTCTGGCCAAAGCCAACTTCCTGCTCTTTTTGTTTTTATCCATAATAATACTGTCATTGGCCATTGCTTTGGCTTTTGTCAGAATAGGCGGCCGGACGCTGCCGGTTATTTTAGCCAATATTTTCAGATTTTTAATCGGCCCGAAAAAATATATATGGCGCAAATAGCAACCCAAAATTTTTTAGAAATAGACCAGATAAAAGAAGGGGTTTTGGTTATGAAAAACAACTCTTTGCGGGGCGTTATTATGACCTCCTCTTTAAACTTTGCCCTGAAATCAGAAGATGAGCAAAATGCCATTATTTACCAATTTCAGAATTTTTTGAATTCTTTGGATTTTTCCGTTGAAGTTGTTATCCAATCCCGCCGGCTGAATATAACCGGCTATTTGGAAAAACTGAAAGAGCTGGAGAAAAACCAGCAGATAGAACTGTTAAAAGTCCAGACTGAAGAATATCGAAAGTTTATTGAGGAGCTGATTAGCGGCGGATCAATTATGGCAAAGAATTTTTTTGTCGTTGTGCCGTTTACGGCGATTGGACTCCAGCGCATGGATGAAGAACAATTCCAAAGGGCAAAATCACAGCTCTGGCAGCGCTTGGAATTTATATCCATGGGATTAAGGAATTGCGGGCTTCAATGTTCTCCCTTGGGAACAGGGGAACTGATTGATTTTTTCTGGTCGGTTTATCATCCGGCGGAAGCCGAAGTGGGATATCATCCGGAAATACCGCCCGAATTGATAAAATAACAAACATGTTCAAAATTCCATTCTTAAAAATTAGACAAAAAGAAGAGCCAAAAAAGATTTTTGAAACGCCGCCGGTGAACATTAAAGACCTTATTGCTCCCTCTTCAATAATTTTAGCCGCAGATCATATAAAACTCGGCGAACGGCTGGTCAGGTCATTCTTTATTTTTTCTTATCCAAGATATTTAAGCACAGCTTGGTTTTCACCTATTATTAATCTGGATATCCCGATGGATATCGGTTTTCATATCCACCCCATTGATACCAGCCAGATATTAAAACAATTAAGAACAAAAGTGACCCAAGTCCAAGCGGAAATTATGGAAAAAGAGGCGAAAGGACTGATTCGCGACCCGGCCTTAGAAACCGCTTATCAAGACATAGAATCATTGAGAGACTCCCTGATGACTGCCCAGGAAAAAATGTTTAAATTCGGCCTATACCTGACCGCCTACGCTGTTACGGAGAAAGAGTTAAAGGACGTTGAAACAACTTTACGGTCAATTTTAGAATCCAGATTAATCTATATCAAACCGGCTCTTTATCAACAGAGAGAAGGGTTTAACTCTTGCCTGCCCTATGGGCTAGATCAGCTTCAAGTACACACATCAATGAATACTGAACCATTGTCATCTACCTTTCCCTTTGTCTCTTTTGATATAAGTTCTAATGACGGCATTTTATACGGCATAAATAAACACAATAACTCTTTAATTTTATTTGACAGGTTTAGTTTGGAAAACGCCAATAGCGTGATATTCGCCAAATCCGGTTCGGGAAAATCTTATGCCATTAAATTAGAAGTTCTGCGATCTCTGATGATGGGCGTTGATTCAATTATTCTTGACCCGGAAAATGAATATCGGTCTTTAGCCGAAGGCGTCGGCGGCTCTTTTTTCAATATTTCCTTGGCCTCCGAAAATCATATTAATCCTTTTGATTTGCCCGCTCCGAGAGAAGACGAAAAGCCGGAAGATGTTTTAAGGTCAAACATTATCAACTTGGTGGGACTGCTAAGAATTATGCTGGGA
>CAYIJU010000004.1:0-12223 GCA_964363855.1 uncultured Candidatus Saccharibacteria bacterium
AGAGAAAGCGTCGGAATATATTACCTTTGATGTTGTGCCCGGGGAGCATATTGATGTGGTGGGCGATGCTTTGAATTTACCTTTTGGGAACGATAGTTTTGATACAATTATCTCTACCGAGGTTTTGGAGCATGTTGAAAAACCCTGGCTGATGGTGAAAGAAATCCGCCGGGTTTTAAAACCGGGCGGCGTTTGCATTTTATCCACTCCTTTTTTAATACCTTATCATCCCGACCCTCATGATTATTTCAGATACACCACCGAAGGTCTAAGGTCTTTGTTCAAAAATGAAAATTTTGAAGTGCTGGAATGCGAGGGTTTTGGGAAAGTTTTTTCTGTTTTATCTGAATTTATAAGGATGAGCTGGTTCAGCCCTTATAAAAAGCAAAAAAGAGGCAGTTGGAGGATAACGCGGCTTATGGAGAAAACCAGTAATTTTTTGAACAAATTCAGCAAAAACAAAACAATTTACGTTAATGTTTATATTATAGCCAGGAAAGTATAAAAATTATTTATGAAGATTTTGCTGATAAATCCGCCGATTTTTAATGATATAGGAAGAGTTTTAACCAATACTCCGCCCTTGGGTTTGCTTTATTTGGCGGCTTTTGCTGAAAAAAACGGCTATCCGGACATTAAAGTAATTGATACTGATTCCGCTAAATTAAGTTGGGATGATTTGAAAAATTTATTCTTAAAAGAAAACCCGGATATTATTGGGATCACTGGTCCTTCCCGTGTTTTGCCGGCCTTAATTAAGAGCGTTGAAATCGCCCGCAAAAGTTTGCCCAACTGCAAAATTATCACGGGCGGTTTTGGTTCCACCAAAGAGCCGGAAAGGGTTTTGAAAGCGGCTGATAAAGCGGTTGATTTTATTGTTATGGGAGAAGGAGAGTTAACTTTTTTGGAACTTCTTCAACAATTTGAAAAAAGCGTTCAGGATTTTCATAATGTTAATGGCTTGGCTTTTCTTGATAAGCAAGGAAATTTAACCTTTACTAAACCAAGAGATTATATCAGAAATTTGAGTTCTTTGCCTTGGCCGGCTTATCATTTAATTTATCCGGCTTTTTCTGAATATGGCGGCGTGCACGGCCCTTATCAAGAATTAAAGCATCCCAGCGGTGTTTTGTTGACCTCTCGGGGCTGTCCTCATCGCTGCACTTTCTGCAGTTTGGGCTCCAGGATGTATAGAGAGAGAGAAATTAAAGACGTAGTGGATGAGATAGAATTTTATAAAAATAATTTTGGAGTGAAGTCAATTCAGATTTACGATGACGAATTTATTGGTTTAAGCCCCAAACAGAACGAGCGGGTTGAAGCGATGTGCGATGAAATAATCAAAAGAGGTTTGCATAAAAGTTTAGCTTTTGGGTTCAGGGCCGTTGCAGTCAATTTATTAGACTGGAAACTTTAAGAAAAATGAGAGCGGCCGGTATTGCTTGGGTTGCCTGGGGAGTTGAATCCGGCTCCCAGAAAATTTTAGACAGCATAAAAAAAGACATTAAAGTGGAAAATGTGATTAAAGATTTTGCTCTAACTAAAAAAGCCGGAATTAAATCCCTGGCTTTTATGATGCTCGGTTTTCCGGGAGAAACTCCAGCCGACATCAATCTCACGGCCAGATTAGTTAAAAAAATTAAGCCCGAGATAACAAGATTTCATATCGTCACCCCTTACCCTGGCTCAGAATTAAGGAAATATTTAGATGAGTGCAATTTGCTGGAGACAACTGACGATTATAAATTTGACACTAGAATAAACGTGATTCACCACACTAAAGAGATGACGGCGGAAGAAATTAAAAAATATTATAAGTTATTAGTTTTTAGGTTTGAAAACAGCCGATGGTATTATGTTAAATTTTTGGCAAAATCTTTAATAAGCGTTGATGGTTGGAAAAAACTACTGAAAAGAAGCGGAATCATCAGAGATTATCTTTTGGGCTGGCGCGTTTTAGCTCAAAAATCATGATTTTATTAATTTCTTTAAACCAGCAGGATGTGGAAATTCTAAAAAAAGCGCCGACCGACATCAGCGCTTTTGGCGTTCGCCACATTTCTTCTTATTTAAAGAGCAAGGGAGAAGAGTGTAAAATAATTTTTCTCGCCAAGAAACACAACGAATTGGAAACCGGAAAGGAATTGCGGGAGCTGGAAAATTTCGTGAAAGAAATCAAGCCGGACATCATCGGCGTCAGCTTAATGTCCAATCATAATTTAAGGGCGGTTAAAATCACTAAAGATTTAAAAAGATATTATTCCCGGCCGGTGGTTTGGGGAGGAATTCACCCGACCATCAAGCCCGAGGAATGCCTTGATAACGCCGATTTGGTTTTTATCGGCGAAGCCGAGCATTCTTTCTTTGAATTTTACCAAGAATATAAAAACGGCGTTCAAAACTATAAGACTAAAGGAATAGTTTACAAGAAAGAAGGAAAAGTTTTAAATAACGGCGTTTATCCGCTTTGCGAGGATTTAGACTCTCTGCCTTTTTGCGATTATGATTTAAACGACCATTATGTTTTTTCGAGGGGAAAATTAGTTCAGATGGATTTAAAACTCCTGCGCGATTTTCTGCCTTTCTCGCAAGCCCAGTACCGAATTATGACAACAAGGGGGTGCCCCTTTAACTGCGCTTATTGCGGCAGCGCTTTTTTGAAAGGAATGTACGAAGGAAAATTTCTGCGCACCCGAAGCGTGGATAATGTTTTAGAAGAAATTAAGCAAGCTAAAAAACAATTCTCTTATTTAAGACTGATAAAAATAATGGATGACTGCTTTACTATAAATTCGGTTGAGTGGCTGGCTGATTTCGCTGAAAAATATAAAAAATACATCAACTTGCCTTTTTTTTGCTTGGTGAGTCCCTCTACCATTACCGAAGAGAAGCTTAAAATTTTAATGGAGGCCGGATTAACCAGCGTCCAAGCGGGTCTTCAAAGCGGCAGCGACCGGACTAATAAAGACATTTATTCAAGATACATTTCTCAAGAACAATTCTTAAAAGCCATTTCTATTTTAAATGCTTTTAAAGACCGGCTTTCTTTTTCTTTTGACGTTATCAGCGATAATCCCTATGAAAAAGAAAAAGATTATGTAGAAACCGCCAGGCTTTTAAATCAAATTCCCCGGCCTTTTAATTTAACGCTTTATTCTTTAACTTTTTACCCCGGCACCGAACTTTACCGCCGGGCCCAAAAAGAAGGGATAATTGGAAAAGATTCCCAGGAATACATCACCAAGCAATTTCATCTTCTGAGAAATAATTATTTCAACAAATTATTCAGAATGATTCCGGTTTTAAGTCCAAGCCGGGCGAATATTTTTATTGAGATGCGTCATCAACCAATTCAAAAAATCCGTCTCAACCTTTATTATTTCGTCTACGCTCATCGGAACATTATGCCGGATTTTATAAAATCTTTTTTAAAGAAGATAAAAAATTATGATAAACAGCGTAGAGATTAAAAATATTTTGGAGAATGGAAAAAACAGCCACCAACCTCGGGTGGCGGTTTTGGGAGATTTGATGCTTGATGAGTATCTTCAGGGCGAAGTGGAAAGAATTTCTCCAGAGGAGCCCGTTCCGATTGTTAATTTTCAAAAGAAAATAGAGCTGGCTGGCGGAGCGGCCAACACCGCTTTAAACATTGCGTCATTGGGAGCGAAAACTTCGTTGTATGGGGTTGTCGGCCGGGACCGGGCCGGCGGCAAGTTGCTTGAAATTTTGAAAAAAGAAGGAATAAACGCGGCCGGCGTGTTTCAATCCAAAAAACCGACCACCAGGAAAATCAGGGTGATGGGCGGAGAAAAAAAACAGCTTTTGCGAATAGACAGGGAATCAAAAGAAGAAATAGAAAGAGAATTAAGTGCAAAGATTTTGAATATTTTCAAAAATAATCTGGACCGGATGGACGCCGTCATTTTTTCCGATTACAACAAAGGCGCCGTTTCCGAAGAATTAGCTAAAAAAATCGTCGCTTTAGCCAGAAAAAAGAAAAAGATTATTGTTGCCAATTTTAAACCCGACCATAAATATTTTTACAAAAACGCAAGTATTATCACTCTGAATTTAAAAGAAGCCGCGGCCATGGTTTCCGGCAATCAGAGTTTGGAGAAAATGGGCAGAAATTTAGCGGATTTTTTCGGCGCCAATGTGCTTATCACTCGCGGTTCCGCCGGTTTGAGTTTATTCGCCAAAAAGGAAAAACCCTACCATTTGGACGTTTATTCGGCGCAGCAGGTTTATGATGTGGTGGGGGCCGGAGACACGGTGGTGGCGGTTCTTGCCTGGGCTTTGGCTTCGGGCGCTCCTTTAAAGGAAAGCGTTTTTCTTTCCAATGTCGCCGGCAGTATCGCGGTTTCCAAAAAAGGAACTTCCGTGGTGTCCAGAGATGAAATTATGTATAATCTTTTTCCTGAAAAGCAAAAAGTAAAAGAAGAAAAAGAACTTAGGCGGATTTTAGACGGGTTAAAATCAGCGGGCAAAAAAATAGTTTTTACCAACGGCTGTTTTGATTTATTCAATGCAAAACATATGGAGTTTTTAACAAAAGCCTCTAAACTCGGTGATGTTTTAGTGGTGGGTATAAACAGCGACCGCTCGGTTTCTAGGATAAAAGGCAAATCAAGGCCGATTATTAAAATTGAAGATAGACTGAAAATGGTGGCTGTTTTACCGGGCGTGGATTATTTAACGGTTTTTGATGAAATTTTACCCTCAAAATTAATAAAGAGTTTGCGGCCCGATGTTTTTGTGAAAGGAGGAGATTATAAAATCAGCGATTTGCCGGAAGCGAAAGTAGTGTGGCAGTATGGCGGGGTGGTAAAACTTGTGCCTAAGATTGAAGGCATGTCAGCAACTAGTTTAATTGAAGACATTGTGAGAAAACACAAGAAATAAAAATTTTAATTTTATGGCCAAATCTTTGGAATCCAATTTTTTCTCCTCTTTGAAGTTTTACTGCCAAAACTTCTTTTTTTTGTTCACCACTTATCTTATCTTCCCTTTAGTGCTTCTTTTAATTTCTATGAAATTTGTTTCAAAAAAACCCAAAAGCGGTTCCAGAATTTTGGTTCTACAGACTGCCAAAATAGGGGATATGGTTTGTACCACTCCGGTTTTCAGGGAAATTAAGAAAAAATATCCCGAATCTTTTCTGGCTGTTTTAATTATTTCCAAAACCAGCGGCCTTATTTTTAACAACCCTTACATTGATAAAATTATTTTTTTGGATGATAAAAAATATAAATCTTCTGGGGGAGTATTCAGATTGATTAAAGACTTAGCCAGGGAGCGTTATGATTGGAGTGTTTCCTTAAATCCGAATCTGCTAAACAATATTTTACCTTTTTGGTCTTTGATTCCCAAAAGGATTTCTTTTACTTCAAAATATTTAACCAAATCAACCAGACTGTCTTATATTTTTGTCAATCGTAAAAAAGAGTTTTTAAGAATCGAACCGGCCTTTCGCCAGTATCTTGGTATTTTGGACTTTATGAGGATAAGAAACGCCAATGAGAAAAAAGATGTTTTTATAAGTAAAGAAGCAGAACAAAAAGCCCGAGATTTTCTGGCAAAAAATAAAGTGTTTGTGAGCGACTTTTTGGTGGGTATTTCTGTCGGCTCGGGCAACCCTCTTAAAGACTGGGATTTGGAAAAATTTAGCCAGTTGGCTGATAAACTTATTGTCAATCTTAAAGCCAAGGTTATATTTGTAGGCAGCCCCCAAGAATCAGAGTTAATCGCCAAAACCATTTCTTTGATGAAAAATCCGGGTCTTAATGCTTCTGGAGAGTTTAGACTTGACGAAATAGCCGGTTTAATGCAGAATTTTAAAATGTTTATTAGCGTGGATACCGGACCCTTATATATTGCCGATGCCTTGGGTGTGGGAGTGGTTGATATTATCGGGCCTTTTAATGTTATTGAACAACTTGATTTAAACGGCAAATGCGCGGTGGTTTCAAAAAATTTGTATTGTTTTCCTTGCGTTCATATTATGCCTTCCGTTTATCAATGCCAAGAAGGTCATTTCCGATGCACGAGAGACATTTCGGCGGACGATGTTTATCAGGCGGTTTTAAAATTAAAAAACAAATATGGATTATAAAAAAATAGTTTTAGTTGTGCCGCCTTATAAAGAAAGCAAAAAAGGCCACTTGCCGCTTTTAAGTATCGGCTATCTTGCCGGTTATTTGGAGCGCGGCGGCTATCAAGTAAAAATCATTGACGCCATTGCTTTAGACGTTGACGCGGAGGAAACGGTTGATTTAATTCTTAAAGAAGAGCCGGACGCGGTCGGTTTAACCACGGTTTCTTCCAGTCGTTTCAGCGCCATTAAAACTATTAAACTTCTGAAAGAGAAAAACAAGGGGCTTTTTATTTTTGTCGGCGGACGGCATTTTCACAGCACTTGGAAAGAATCTTTGGAAAATATTTCGGAAATTGACGTTATTGTCAGAGGCGAGGGCGAAATAACTTCGCTGGAATTGCTTAATTCCTATTTTTCAAATCGGGATTTTAGCCATCTTAAAGGCATCGCTTTTCGTTCCGGAAACGGCAATGTTATTTTTACTCCTCAAAGAGAGTCGGCTAAATTGGATTCTTTGCCAATGCCGGCTTGGCATCTGTTTGATTTATCAAAATACAAAACCACTCTGGAAGGCGAACGCCAAACCAAAGCCATCGGCGTTATTTCCAGCCGGGGCTGTCCGAACGACTGCACTTTTTGCGCCAATAATTCTTTCCAAAGAACGCTTCGTTTAAGAAGTCCGAAAAATTTTGTTGATGAAATAGAATTTTTAAACAAAACCTACGGCTATAACGGTTTTGATATTTGGGATGACACTTTGACGATGTCCAAAAAACATGTTTTGGAAATTTGCGATGAAATTATAAAAAGAAAACTTGATATTATCTGGTACGCCCGGGCCAGGGTCAATACGGTGAATGAAGAAATATTGCGGAAAATGAAAGAAGCTGGATGTCGGATAATCGGCTTTGGAATTGAATCAGGCAGTGAAAGGATTTTAAAATCAATAAAAAAATATATTACGCTTGATGAAATAAAAAACGCAGTTTATCTTTCAGCTAAACTGGGATTTATCACAAAGTGCTGGTTTATTCACGGTTTGCCCGGAGAAACTTTGGACGATGTCAGAAAAACCAAAGACTTAATGAGGAATTTAAAAAATTACGGCGCAAGGTTTGGTTCTACTGTTATGAATTTTGCGAATTTCCCTTTGCTTTATCCGGGCACGCCGATGACGGAAGATGCCCTTCGCGCTGGAGATTCGTCTCCCGGATTTAATTGGTCCAAAGAAATTTATTTTGAGGAAAATAAAAAATTGGGCCTTGATTATATGATTCCGGTTTATGAATCGCAAGCTCTGCCAATAAGAAAAATCATTGAGTTTAACAGGAGATATGAAAAGGAACCGCGGTATTTGTTTCAGGAGTTTTTTTATCAGTTAAGACAGATAAAGGACTGGCGAGCTTTTAAGATTTTTATAAAAAGATTTTTAATTTTTATTAAGGTAAAATGAAGATAATTTATTTGGCGGACGATTTTCCTCCTTTTTCTTTTGGCGGCGGAGGAGTTATTACCTATAATTTAGCAAAAGAGATGGCTGGTCTCGGCCATCAGGTTTTTGTTGTGACAACCGTTCAGAAGAAAAACTTAGCAAAAAAAGAAGAAACAGATGGATTAACCGTTTTTAGAATTTATTCCAAATACCCAAAGCCCTTTTTGCTCAAGGCCTATATTAGTCTTTATAATCCTTTAACAGCGGGGAAAGTGAAGAAAATCTTAAAAGAGCTTAAGCCCGAAGTTGTTCATTGCCAGCATATTCATTCCCATCTTTCTTATTATGTTTTGAAATTGGCGAAAAAATCCGGCGCCAAAGTTTTTTTAACGACTCATGATGTAATGCTGGTTTCTTACGGCAAGGCGTTTTTTAAGCCGGATGCCAAAAATTATAAAATCGGGGTTTTAGAGCAAATAAGAAGGGCGCGCAAGGGCTACAATCCTTCCCGTAATATCATCATCAGACATTATTTAAAATATGTTGATAAAATTTTTCCGGTGAGCCATGCCTTAAAGAGAGTTTTGGCGGATAACGGCGTTAAAAATATGGAAGTTATTCATAATGGCATAGATGTTGAGAAATGGTTGGTTTCAGAAGATAAAGTTAAAAATTTTAAAAATCAATTTGGCCTTCAGAATAAAAAAATAGTTTTTTGGGGCGGGGGACGGCTAAGCGGAGCCAAAGGAGCAATTCAGCTTTTGAAAGCTTTTAGGATTGTAAAAAATAAATATAATCTTAGCGAAGCCGTTTTAGTGATCGCTGGCGACAAAGGATTTTATACCGATAAAATAGAGGCGATGGCCCGCGAATTAGGCATTGGTAATTTGGCGATTTTTACCGGCCGGTTTGGCTTGGAAGATATGAAAACCGCTTTTTTCGCTTGCGATGTAAGCGTGACTCCTTCGGTTTGTTTTGATTCTTTTCCAACCGTGAATCTTGAAGCCATGGCCGCCAAAAAGACGGTGGTGGCCACTTGCTTTGGCGGCAGTCCGGAGATTGTTTTTAATAATGAGACGGGCTACATTGTTAATCCTAATAATGAAAATATTCTGGCCGAGAAAATTATCGATTTGTTGCAAAATCCCGAAAAAGCGAAAAAATTCGGCTTAGCCGGATACGAAAGAGCAAAAAATCATTTCTCTTTATCCGGCCAAGCTCAAAAAACTTTGGCCTGGTATAAAAAATAATATCATTTGATTTTTGAAGGTTTTTGTGGTAAAAAAATTACATGAGAATTCTATTGGTTAGGAGTCATTACGTGCTTCCTAAATTTTATCTTCCTCGTTTTATCAACGAACCGTTGGGCTTGGAATATTTAGCCGCGGCCGTAAGAAAAAATCACGAGGTTCAAATTTTTGATTTGATTGCCGAGGGTTGGAACAGATACCGGTCGGCCGATGACCAAGAAGATTTTTTTTATCAAGGGTCCGATTTAAAAACCTTGCAGAAAAAAATCAGTTCTTTTAAGCCGGAGGTCATCGGCCTTACCTGGCTTTTTTCCGTTCAGAATCGGCCGATTATTGAGACCATTAATTTTATAAAAGAAAACAACAAAAATGTCTTTTTGATTGTGGGCGGTTCCCACCCTTCGGCTAATCCCGTTCAAATAATCAAGGATAATTCTGGCATTGACGCCGTTGTTTTTGGAGAAGGAGAGATAACTTTAAAAGAGCTTTTGGATAAAGGATTGAAAGAGCCGGAATCCATAGACGGCCTGGCCTTTAAGAAAGAGGGAAAAATCATTCAAAACAAAGCTCGGGCTTTCGTGAAAAATATTGACGATATTCTTCCGCCGGCCAGAGATTTAATACCTTATCCCAAATATTCAAAGCAGATGCTTTATGTTTTTTTAGTCAATCGTTTTAAAAAATTTGATTTTCTTGGACAGAAAAATCAAAGGCGCTTAGCTTTTTTATTCAGCAGTTTGCCGTTTCTGGAGAAAGTTTATTACCGGTTTTACAACCGGCGGCACGAGGGCGATTTACAGCTTCCCGAAGGAGATGTAATGACATCGCGCGGGTGTCCCAATAACTGCATTTTTTGCGCCGTGCATATTATTTGGAAGCACACTTGGCGCGCCCATTCGGTGGAAAGGGTTTTAGAAGAGATTGGCCGATTGGTTTTAAAATACAAATTAAAGCGGATAAACATTCAAGATGATAATTTTAATATTTCTAAAGAACGATTGATTAAAATCTGCCAAGGGATTGTTGAGAAAGATTATAAAATAACTTTCAGCGCTTCCGGCACTTATGCTCCGGCTTTGGACGACGAAGTTTTAAAATGGATGCAAAAAGCCGGTTTTAAGAATATTCGGCTTAGCATTGAATCGGGTAATCAGGAAGTGCTTGATAAAATTATCAGAAAAAGAATTGACCTATCAAAAATACCGGACATTGTGAAAATGGCGCAAAAATACGGCATGAAGGTTGAGGGAGCTTTTATTTTCGGTTTGCCTGGAGAAACTAAACAGACTATGCGCGATTCGGTTGATTTCGCCAAAAAAGCCGGTTTTGATGGGATAAAATATTTTATTTACCAGCCTTTCCCTAATACCGAGGCCTATGACATTTGCGAAGAAAAAGGATATATCACTGAAGGATACGACCCGGAGCGGATTTTTATCACCGGAAACGACGCTTATGTGAAAACCGAAGAATTTTCGCCGGAGGACGTTTTAAGCATCGCCCGCGAACTCGACGCCGATAAAGGCGAGAATTCTTGATTTTTAAATCATTTTTATGTTATTCTGCGGATTTTTATTTTTTTTCATCATCAGCAAAGAAGCGTAAAGCAGAGAGTCAAAAGTGCCGGCGTCAACCCATTTGCCTTTTATCACTTCGTAGTCAGCCAGACCTTGTTTAAGATAGATGTTATTAAGGTCGGTGATTTCCAGTTCGCCTCTTTTTGAGGGTGTTAAGGTTTTTATGAAAGAGAAAACTTTAGGGTCGTAAAGATACAAGCCGACCACGGCCAAATTTGATTTGGGATTTTTCGGCTTTTCCACGATGGAAGCCAGTTTTTTGTTTTTGAAATAGGCAATGCCGAATCTTTCAGGATCGGGAACTTTTTTAAGAAATAGTTTGCATCCTTGGCGGTCCTCATGGCTGAAATCTTCTATGCTTTTTTTAATCTGTTCGGAATCAGTAAAAATATTGTCTCCGAAGATTACCGCCAGCTTGCTGTTTTTGGCGAATTTTTCCGCATGGCCTACGGCATGGGCCAAGCCCAGAGGAGTTTTTTGAACGGCATAAGAAATTTTTAAGCCGAATTTTTCTCCCTGGCCAATCAGTTTTTTATAATGAACCAAAGAAGCCGGGTCGGTAACAATAAATACCTCTATTATCCCGCTTTCTTTTAGAGTCAAAAGCGGATAATAAATCAGCGGTTTGTCGTAAACCGGCAGAAAATGCTTGTTTATTAAATGAGTGAAAGGTCTAAGTCGAGTGCCTCTCCCCCCGGCCAAAATAACTCCCTTTATGTTCATATTTTAATGATTTAAGATTGAGATGTTTGTTAAGCTTTGGTTTCTCTTTTAATACTTTATTGACCCAATCGGAGTCTTGGTAATACCATTTTACAACATCGGGCAGAGTTTTTTCAAGAGAGTAATTTGGTTCAAAGCCCAATTTTTTGATTTTTGAAGAATCCAGGCTGTAGCGGCTGTCGTGGCCCGGCCGGTCCTCAACAAATGCAATAAGACTTTCCGGTTTTTTAAGAATGTTTAAAATCATTTTGGTAATTTCAAGATTCTGAACTTCGTTTTCTCCGGCCAAACAATAGGATTGCCCAAGCTCGCCCTTCTGAATAAGAACGGCTATGCCGCGAGAGCAGTCATCAACATGGAGCCAATCCCGGATGTGCTTGCCGTGGCCGTAAATCGGCAGGGGCAGATTTTTAAGCGCCCGGAGGGTGAAAAAAGGAATCAGTTTTTCCGGAAGCTGGTAAGGGCCGTAGTTATTGCTTGGGTGGACAATAATAACGGGAAGTTTAAATGTCTGAATATAGGAGCGGCAGAAAAGGTCGCCGGCCGCTTTGGAAGCGGAATAGGGCGAGTTGGGTTGGTAAGGAGAGTTTTCATTGAATTTCTTTTTTGAGTTTAAAGGCAGAGAGCCGAAAACTTCATCGGTTGAGACATGCTGGAAAACCAGGATATTGGGCGAAACGCGCAAGGCCTCAAGCAAAGACCTGACGCCCATTACATTTGATTTTAAAAAAGTCAGTGATGATTGATGGATGGAACGGTCAACGTGGGTTTCTCCGGCGAAATTTACAACATAATCGGAATGTTTGAATATTTTTTTCATCAAGGGCGTGTTATTGATGTCGGCTTTGATAAATTGATATTTATTTTTGGGAATATTTTTAAGATTCTGGAGATTGCCGGCAAAACTTAAGTTGTCAACGACAATTATTTTCATCCCGCGATAATTTTTAAGTAAGTGCCGAACAAAATTAGAGCCGATAAAGCCCGCTCCTCCGGTAACAATAAAAGTTTTGTTATTTAAAATTCTCATAAAGAGAGATAACCGCGTTTTCTATTATTTTTACGCGATTTTCAATGGAGAATTTTTTCGCGTCCTCCTGGGCCTTGGCTCCCAGTTTTTTTCTTAGATTTTCATCTTCTATCA
>CAYIJU010000004.1:12323-13721 GCA_964363855.1 uncultured Candidatus Saccharibacteria bacterium
GTCAGGGTGGGGGAGTTGTAATTCACTAAAAATTTTTCTTTGGGAATTTTTTCCTGCGCGCTCAAATCCTCGGCTAATTTATAGGAACTTACCATTATCTTGTCTGTGCGTTTTGCCAGAAAACGGTCAACAATGATTTGCCATCGGCTTCTATTGGGAATGGCGTTAGGCTCATGAGCGATAATAACCGGGACCTTGGCAATCCAAGCGGCAATCCGGACAACCATATTTGCTAAAAAAAGGTTGGATAAAACGGCGTCAAATTTATTTTTCTTCATAAATCTGCAGAGTTTTATCCATGAGAGTATGTCAAACAAACCGCTTTTAGGGCCTCCGAAATTGAATTTTACGAATCTGTCCGGGCCGAGCGGGACTTCGTCCGCTATGCTGACGGATGTTTCTTTAAGCAGAGTCGCGAGCCACGGGTCAAAAATATCTTTGTTTAAGTGTTTAATTTCGTTAATAACAAGCCGTTCCGCGCCCCCAAGATAGAAGCGGTTTATGGCGAAAAGAATTTTTAGTTTACGCGTCATATTTTTTCACTTAGCCAGCGGGCGGTGATTTTTAAACCCTCATCCAGAGAAGTGCGCGGCTTCCAGTGGGGCTGGAGTTTTTTTATGTCAGCCACATACCTTGACCTTGTTATCGGCTTGTCTTTGAGATAGTCCACTTTTACGAATTTTTTGCCCGAGGCTTTTTCAATTTCGGTTATGATTTTTTTCATTGAAACCGCATGTTCCGTTCCTCCTCCGACGTCGTAGATGTTATTTATCATCGCTTTTTTTCTTGCCTGGATTTCAAATAATTCGGCAGCGTCTCCCGCAAAAATCGGGTCCCTGACAAGATTTCCTTGATTTACCAAAAAAACCGGAAGCCCCAAGGCGTTGGCCGCTAAAAACCAGTTTACCCAACTTGTGTAATGCCGTGGAGATTTAAGAGGTTTGTAATAGGGGCCGTATATTACGCCCAGCCGGTTTATTATAACCGGTATTTGGTAAGTAAGCATATATTCTTGGCAAAAAAGGTCGGCCGCGTATTTGGAAGCGCCGTAAAAAGAACGCGCCGTCATATCGCCCAAGGGATATATTTGTCCGGTTGAGGCAAAAATTACGGGAATTTTTCCGTTCAGCCGCGAGAATTCCAAAACGTTAAAAGTCCCCAGCGTGTTTGTTTTAAATAAGGGTCGGGGAGTACCGATGGTTTTTAACGCTTGGGCAATGCCGGCAAGATGCAAAATGACGTTAATTTTCTCTTTTTTTTTCGCAAAGGTTTTCCAGAAATTTTGCGAAGTTATATCTCCTTTGATTATCTTCAGATTTTTTCCGCATCGCTTAAGGGCCTCGGGCAGATTTTTTTCCCCGTGCTTGGAAACGCCTATAACTTCATATCCTTTTTCCA
>CAYIJU010000005.1:0-13546 GCA_964363855.1 uncultured Candidatus Saccharibacteria bacterium
CCCTTCTGAAATGCTTTTTTTTAAGCCGCGCCCGTTGCATTGAAAAATTACTTAAAAAAATTAACGCCAACAATTTTTTTTGCTTTAGTAAAAGTACTGTCGGTAGAATTATTATCAACCACAATAATTTCTTTCCGGATCTCCCCCAAATCCACCGCTTTCACCCGCCTAATAATTTCTTCTATTGTTTTTTCCTCGTTATAAGCCGGAATTACGACTGATAAAGTAGAAAATTTAGTATTTTCCATAAAAATTAAGACTGGCTTAAGAAATTAATTTTAAATCAGCATCAACCATCATCCTGACAAGCTCCTTAAATTTCACTTTTGGCTCCCAATCAAGGATTCTCTTGGCTTTCGAATAATCTCCCACCAAAAGGTCAACTTCTGCCGGCCGGATAAATCGCGGGTCATTAAAAACCACCCAATCTTTCCAACGAAGGCCAGCATAAGAAAAAGCTTCTTCCATAAATTCCTTCACGGAATGATTTTCACCCGTGGCTATAACAAAATCTTCAGGATTTTTCTCTTGAAGCATTTTCCACATCGCTTCAACATAATCTCCGGCAAAGCCCCAGTCGCGTTTTGCTTCAGGATTTCCTAAATAAAGTTTTTCTTTTTGAAGCCCGTTTTTTATCCGGATGACGCTATGAGTGATTTTTCTAGTGACAAATTCGTGCCCTCTTCTAGGAGATTCGTGATTAAAAAGAATGCCCGAACATGCGAACATTCCGTAAGATTCGCGATAATTAACTGTTGCCCAATGTCCGTAAACTTTCGCTACTCCGTAGGGGCTTCTTGGATAAAAGGGAGTATTTTCATTTTGCGGGCTTTCTTTAACTTTGCCGAACATCTCCGAAGAAGAAGCTTGATAAAACTTAATCTCAGGATTTACAACTCTTACCGCCTCCAGCATTCTTAAAACTCCGAGCCCGGTTACGTCCCCCGTATAAACTGGCTGGCTCCAAGATTCACCCACAAAAGATTGAGAAGCAAGATTATACACTTCATTTGGCTGAACACTCTGAATTACTTGAATTAAAGATCCCTGGTCAAGAAGATCGCCAGACAAAATTTTCAGCCTATTTTCCAAATGCTCGATATTCTTTCTATTTTTACAACTTATCCGCCTTTCAAGACCATACACCTCATAGCCTTTACCGAGTAATAACTCGGCTAGATAAGAACCGTCTTGTCCTGTTATTCCCGTAATTAAAGCCTTCTTTGCCATATTTTCTATAAATTATGAATTTTGCTAATAATCCGGCTAAAATTCCTTGCAATATCAAACGCGGCATTACCGCTTATTAACAATAAGGAATATAAAAAGGAGCTTAAAACCTCTCTTCTTTTTTTAATCAACCAATAAAACGAAAATCCCGAAAATATCGCCAAAAATGGATAAATGGGATAGCGATAACGAGTTTCAACAACAATAAAAATAACAGAAATGGGCATCAAAGCGGCAATAAATAAAATATATAATAATTTTTCCTTAAAAAACAACCCCCGGTTTCTATTTTTTATGCCGAACCAAATACCGGTAATTCCTAAAACAAAAATCAAAAAAGAATAAAAGCTTGAAAAAATGATGGTAATAATTTTATTTAAGGCGCTGAAATTCGGCCAAAAGCCAGTGGGTCTGGCAAAACTAAAATAAACAGAAATTCTTTGCGAAGTTATCTTAATAAACTCCAAAGGGTTTTCTTCTACAAAATTAAAAGCCATATCTAAAGCCGACTTGTCGCCTTTAATATAATCCCGGTCTTTAAAAAGTTCTTCCAAAGGAACATAAAGAGTGTCCAGTTGCTCGCCAGTGGCTCCGGGATGATTACCCATGGCTAAATTATTTCCGAAAAGAACGGCTGTGGGAATAAATTTTCCATGTAAAAAATAATTTCTTAAACTCCAGGGGGTTAAAACAAGAATAAAGAGAATAAAAAATATAATGATATGAAACCAGCGTTTTTTTAAAATCCAAAAAACCAAAAAAGGCAAAATAATTAATCCTAGTTGAGATCTAACCAAAACCAAAAAAGGGACAAACATGCCTAAAAGAACAATGGCCGACACCGAAGGTTGGCCAGTTTTATCCATATTTTTCAAAAAAATATAAACACTTAATAACAAAAGAAAAATAGCCAAGGTTTCCGTAAGTAGCATGGAAGCGGACACGATCATGTCCGGGAAAAACCCATAAAAAGCCATAGCTGACGTAGCTATAATTTCTTTTTTTTCATGGCTTAAAATATTCTTAGCCAACAAAAAAACCAAAAAAGCGCTTAAACTATGTAAAAAAGACTGAATAATCCAAACAATACTATATCTGTGCCCAAAAACTTTATAAAGGCCGGCCAGGAAAAATTCATAGCCCGGCCCGGCTCTGATGATAGCATGGTCTCCGGATAACTCTCCTTCTAAAGATTCGCGATAACCAAAGCCCTGCGCTAAATTCCAAGCAATCTCGTCATAGGCTCCGGCATCCACTATCGGAACATATCTAAAAGAAAAAGAGTAAATTAAACTGGCGGCGAAAATCGCCAGAAAAACCAGAAGTATTTTACCCCCACACCAAAAGTTTTGGTGTGGGGGTTTATTGGAGTTTATAAATCTCAACATAGGGGCCGAAATAATCAATATTATTCAAAGTCCAAAAGGGCCGGCTGGCCGGTTCATTAAGTAAATTGCCCAAATCCGAAACCTCTTTTTTGGGATAAAATTTTTTAATCAATTCTTTTTGATAAGGATAATCATTAATTGTTTTTTGAATCTCTTTTGTCCAAAAAGAGAATATTAAGTAATTTGGTTTTATTTCTTGAAAATCCAGTTTGGTTGAATCCAGGCGACCTAAATGATAAACCAGATAATATGGCTGGGGATATTCTTTTTCATCCAGGGTTAAAAGATGATTTCTTTTAGTATCTACTCGTGAAGGATTATTTTCTTTTAAAAATAAAATGCTTTCTTTGGTTTCATTAAGCTCAAGATATTCTTCTCCCATAATGATGGAACTAGACGGCTCAAAGTTTTTATAAATCCAGTTCAAGGCCTGAATTCTGGTATCCGGTCTCCGCAGTTTCAAAGCATAGGCAGAACTTATATAAAAAGAATAAGAGCCAATAGTCAGAACCAAAATTGCCAAAAGCCCTTTTTGAAGTTTAGACGTTTTAAAACGGCCGCTAACCTCAACTATAAAATAAGAAGCGGCCAAGATAAAAAACGGCACGGCCGGCAAAACATACCTACCCTCAATGCCGGAAAAAAGAAAGGTGATAATAAAAAGGTAAACAACCGGAACGCCGATTAAAAGAAATTTTAAAAGCCTTTCTTTTTTTGAAAAACCAATTATCAGAAATCCCAAAAGACCGAAAATAAAAAACAAAGGACTATTATGCCACAAAAAACCAATCATCAGCTTAAAATAATAAGCAGCGCTTTGCACCTGGGAAGGGGCATCAATTTCAGTAAAAGAAATGTTTTGGCCGAAAAAAGAACCAATGGTGAAAATCATATGGCCAAACTGCCTGATAAAAGCCGTTGGATTTAAATAGGAAAAAAGAAAAGTCAGCCCCAAAATCAATCCGGCGCCGGCAAAAAGTTTTTTACTCCAAAACCCCTCTTTTTTACGGCTAAGATGACTGATCAAAAACCATAAACTCATCATAATAGCGGCGTAGCCCGCACCAAAACCAAACCCAATCATAAGCCCAGCCAGCAAATACCATTTTAAATCCCCTTCTTTATAAAGTCGGTAAATAAAATAAGCGGCAGCCAGGAAAAAAAACGTCAAAGGCATCCAAAACCGGCCCAGCTGGGATTCATGCACGCTAAAAAAATCAAAAGTTAAAAAAAGAGCGGCAATTAAAGAGATTTTCTGACTGGAAAATATTTTTTTAGCCAGAAGATAAATCAAATAAACCGCTCCTGTGCCTAAGATAGCAGATATGATTCTGGAAACAGCCAAAAAATATTCCTTTTTTAAAAGAACAAAATTTTGATAATCGGCAATACCCTGAAATTTTCCCAATAAAATGCCAAAGAGCCCGATTAAAGAAAAAATTGGCGCCAGCAGATAGGAAAACAAGGGCGGCACATAATAAAAATTAAAATTGGCTCTTAGAGTTTTTTGGGCCAAGAGATTGAAACCGGCGGCGATATGCACAATTTCATCCCCAAAAGCCAAAAGATGAGGCAGACCGTAATCAACCGCCCCCAATCTAATAATAAAGGCGGTCACCAAAATCAAGATAATAAATTTATGTTTTTTTAAGTAAGCCATTTTTCATAAATAAATAAGCGAAAATAAATAGGATAAAAGTAAAAACAAAATTTTGTATATGTATTAGAAGTCCGGCGCTAACAGCAATGTTTTTCTCAAAGCCGAAAAACAGATAAACTAGCGTCAAAGAACCCTCGTAAGTGCCTAAATTAACCGGAGTTTGAAATGGCAAAATAAATATAGTCAACAAAAGAAAAGAGGTTGAAACTATCGCCTGCCAAAAAGTAACCTCAATCCCGGCAGCGAACGACATAGACCAAATAACAAAAAAATCAACCAGCCAAATACAAGCCGAGTATCCCAAAAAGACAAAAAAACGTTTTACTGATTTTATGGTAGAAAACGCTCCCAGGGTTTCTTTTAATCTTTCAAGCAAAAAAGAAAAAATTTTAAACCTTAAAAGGCCGATTTTTTTGAGAAAAAAATCAAAAAACACGCCAATTTTCTTATTTAAAAAAATCACCGAAACAAAGATAAAAATAACCAAACCAACCCCCAGTCCAAGCCAGCTGTTAATATCAAACGCCGGTGCCCCTTTTTTAAAGACGAAAAACATTCCCGCTAAAGCGAACAAGGTTATCACCAATAAATCAAAAACCCTGGCCGCCACTAAAGAGGCCAAATTCTCCCCAATCAGCACTTTTTTGTTTTTTTTTACTAAATATAAATAAGATAATTCGCCAGAACGAAAAGGCATAACCTGATTCCAAAAATTATAAAGAAAAACAATTTTTAAAAATCTTTTAAAACCTATTTTATTTTCCAGAAAAAAATTAAAACGCAAAGCCCTAAATATATTCATTACTATATAAATCCCGAAGGCAGAAAAAGAAAACCGCCAGTCAAAATTCTTGAAAGCCATTTTAAAATCATCAACTTTTACATTTTTTAGCAAAAAGTAAAAAATAAAAATGCCCAAACCAAGGAAAATAATGAATTTTATGGTTTTTTTGCTCATTCATTAATATTTTAACAAAATCTTGCAAAATATCAATACTTTAAATATAATTCAGCTTATGAATAAAATAGATTTATCAATAGTTTTACCGGTCTACAACGAAGCGGGAAATTTAAAAGAACTGCACCAAAAACTTGACGATGTCTTAAAAAAAACAAATAAGGAATACGAGATGATATTTGTTGATGATTGTTCAAAAGACGGCAGCGACGTCGTGCTGGAAGAAATCGCTCAAAAAGACTCCAATGTTAAGATTATTCGATTTATGAGAAATTTCGGCCAAACCACCGCCATCGCCGCTGGTTTTGACCACAGCCAAGGAGAAATCATAATCCCGATGGACGCCGATCTCCAAAATGACCCCGAAGATATTCCAAGATTTTTGGAAAAAATCAATGAAGGATATGATGTGGTGGCCGGCTGGAGAAAAAAAAGGCAGGACAAATTTTTAACTAAAACCCTGCCTTCGCAAATAGCCAACAAAATCATCTCAAGAATCACCAGAGTCAAGCTTCACGACTACGGCTGCACAATGAAGGCTTATAAAAAGAATATGCTTGAGGGTTTTGTGCTTTACGGCGAGATGCATAGATTTATTCCCGCCTACACCGCCATAAACGGCGCCAAAGTGGCAGAAATTGAAACAAACCACCATCCACGAAAACACGGCAAAACAAAATACAATCTCTCTAAAACATTCAGAGTGATTTTAGATATTGTTACGGTGAAATTTCTTGCCAGTTATCTGACAAGACCAATGCACTTTTTCGGCATCATCGGATTTGCTTCTTTTGCCGGGGGTTTAATCGCCGCCGTCATCGCTATCTACCTTCGGTTCGCTTCCGGCCTCCATCTTACCAAAAGCCCCTTGCTTCTGTTCGCGGTGTTTTTGGGAATCACCGGGATAATTTTTGTTTTAATGGGTTTATTAGCCGAAATGATGACCAGAACTTATTTTGAATCCCAGAATAAAAAAAGCTACAGTATCAGAAAAAAAATAAACTTCTAAATCAGATGCCATTCTTCTCCAAAAAGATACCCCGGGCAAAAATATACTTAAAACCGTTAGACCTAGCGGCGGTTTCTTTCAAAATACTCTTTACTAAACTAAAAAAAGGAGAAAAAACAAAAGAATGGGAAACTGCTCTTAGCCAATACTTCGGTGCAAAAGAAACCATTCTGCTTTCCCGGGCTAGAATGGCTTTATTTTATCTGCTTAAAAACCTCAATCTGCCAAAGGCAAGCGAAGTGATATTAACGCCTTTAACAATCGCCGATATTGTCAACGCCGTTCACTGGGCGAAGCTAAAGCCGGTTTTTTGCGACCTCGGGGAAAATACCTACAACATTGACTATCAAAAATTAGAACAAACTATCACTCCAAAAACAAAAGCGATTCTTGTCACCCATTTAACGGGTTTGGCCACCGATATGGATGAAGTTAGAAAAATTACTGAAAAACACAATCTGATTTTAATAGAAGATATTTCTCAAGCTTTTGGCGCGACTTTCAAAGGGAGATATTTGGGAACTTTTGGTTTGGCCAGCGTCTCCAGTCTGTCTTTTTTAAAAACATGCTGCACGCTTTTCGGCGGAATGTTGGGCTTAAATAACCCGAAGCTGGCGGAAAAAATTCGCGAGGACATAAAAAATCATCCCCGGCCTTCCAAAAAAATCCTGCTTAAAGAGACAGCAAAAAACATCACCCTCTGGCTGGCCACCAATAGAATTATCTTCTCCCTTTTCACTTATTATCTGATTAAATTTCTTAACAAATTGAATTCAAATGCGCTGGAAAAATTCATTAAAAGCAATCCCCGGCCGGCTCTCACTGACAAACCGCCAAGAACACTGCTTTTTTCCTACACCGACATTCAGTCGGAAATGGGGCTTAAAATTTTAAAAAATCTTAAGTCCTCGGACGAAAGAAGAATAGAAAATGTAAAATACTTTATAGAAAATCTTTCTCCGGAAGCCAAAACTTATCTGCCGGTCATCCCGGAAAACGCCAGAAATGTTTTCTGGCGGCTTCCTTTTAACGCGGAAAATCCGGAAAAACTTAAAAAATATCTCTTTGACCGCTACATAGACACAACCAAAACAAACCTCGTGCTTTGCAGCGAAGAGCCGGCTTTCAAAGAATTCGCCTCGGAGCCGACGCCCGAAGCTAAAAAAGCTTATGACTCGATTCTTGCACCAATTCATTCCAATTTCAACAAAAAAGATATGGAATATATGGCCAAGGTGATAAATAAATATTTTGAAATATGAAAATCGTTTTAATCCATTCTCCGATTGATACGGAAAAAACTTTAGGCAAAATAAAAAAGATAAACCCTTCAATTCCGCCGGTGGGAATCGCCTCTTTAGCCGGTTATTTAAGAGAAAATGGGATTGAGACAGAGGTGATTGACGCCTATAAAGATGAATTGAGCCCGGAAAAAACCGTGGAAGAATTTTTCAAACACAACGCCGAAGTCGTCGGACTCTCGGTTTCCACTCCGGGTGCGCTAATCGCCCATAAAATAGCGAAAATCATAAAAGAAAAAAATCCCAAAACCATTGTTGTTTTCGGCGGAGTTCATCCGACTTTAATGCCCGAAGAAACTTTGTCCGACCAATCAGTTGATTTAGTTGTTAGGATGGAAGGAGAAATTACTCTACTGGAACTGCTCCAAACCATTAAAAATCAAAAACCCCTTGAAGCGGTTAAAGGCATCTCTTACCGAAAAAACAACCAGTATCGGCAAAATCCAGACCGGGAAATTATCAAAAATCTTGATTCTCTGCCTTTTCCGGCTTGGGATTTATTTGATTTGACCAGTTACTCCCCGCCACCCCATTGGGACTTGGGCCGACCTTTTGTTTCTATCTCCCTTTTAAGAGGATGTCCTCATAGATGCACCTTCTGCTGTTTGCCTTTAGGAAAAACTCCGAGAATTTTAAGCCCCGCGAGAATTGTGGAACAGATTGAATGGCTGGCAGACAAATTCGGGGTTAAAACAATAATGTTTAATCCTCTTTTCCCGGCCGGAAAATTCGGCTTTGAGTTCTGTCAAAAAATGATTGAGAGAGGACTTCAAAAAAAAATATCCTGGCTTTCTGAATTCCGGGCTGATTATGCTGATTTGGAACTGTTAAAATCAATGCGAAAAGCCGGTTGTCGCAGATTAGCCTTTGGCCTTGAATCCGGAAACCAGTATATTTTAGATAACATCAAAAAAGGAATTACGTTGGAACAAGTTGAAAAGGCGATGGAAATGGCGAAAAAAGCAAAAATAGAGGTGATTGCTTATTTTATAATAGGGCTTCCGGGCGAAACTAAGGAATCGGCCAGACAGACAATCAATTTTGCCAAAAAACTAAACCCGGACTATGCCAAATTCAACCTGGCTGTCCCTTATCCGGGAACGGAAATGTATGCCGAGGCTCTGAAAGACGGCCTGCTTCCATCGCTGGATTGGGAACGCTTTACTTCTTTCAGCTCAATGACCGCTTACGAACCAATTTACACGCCCAAAGGAATGATTACCTCGGACCTGATAAAAATGCAAAAGCAAGCTTTTAAGGAATTTTATTTCCGGCCAAGCTATATTCTAAAACGGCTACTTAAACTAAAATCAAAAACAGAACTTATTAATGTTTTTTATGCCGGCCGCACTCTTCTGGCCGGCTTGAAAAAATAATGGATATAATTTTTACAAGACCCTTGCTAACTCCGGAAGAAATGTATGGCGAACTGTCCAGAGCCGGAGCTTCCGAACCTTCTTTGGGGCTTTGTTATCTGGCGGCTGTTTGCCGGAAAAATGGCTACCAAACTGAGATTGTGGACGCTATTGCCCTTAATTTGAGAAATCGGGAGTTGGCTGAGAAAATTGCAGCCAAATCCCCTTCTTTAGTGGGTATCTCGGCTGTGACCATCTCGGCCTACAATGCCGGAGATTTGGCCAAAAAAATCAAAAAATTAAACCCAAATATTATTGTTATAACGGGCGGCGTGCATATTACCGCCGTGCCGGAAGAAACAATGGAAAAATTTCCATATTTTGACATTGGCGTTATTGGAGAAGGCGAAGAAACTATTGTAGAATTATTGGATGCCCTTAAAAACAACAAAAATCTGGAGTTAGTCAAAGGACTTATTTTAAGGAAAAACAATTCCCTTAAAAGAACCGAAAAAAGACCTTTAATAAGAAATTTAGACACTCTTCCGCTTCCGGCTTGGGATTTACTGCCCGACCTTCATAAATACTACGGGGCCCCGGCCTGGAGCCTGAATCAAGACGCTTCCGGGCTTTTAATCACTTCCCGGGGCTGTTCCAATGCCTGCACTTACTGCGACCGGGGATGTTTTGGTGAATTTGTCCGAGCCCATAGCGCCGATTATGTTATGCGAATGATTAAAGACCTTTACCAAAACTACGGCCTCCGGCAATTCCGCATCAACGATGACAACTTTCTTTTGTTCAGACCCCGGCTTAAAGAAATCTGTCGGCGTTTGACTGAAGAAGGCCCTAAAATCAAATGGTCCTGCTTTGCCCGAGCCGATAATATTGATGAAAAAACTTTAGCGCTTATGAAAAAAGCCGGCTGCTGGCAGATCTCCTACGGGGTTGAAACCGGCAGCCAGGAAATTCATAATATTGAAAATAAAAATCTGACTTTGGAACAGATTGAAAAAGCCATCCGGCTTACCAAAAAAGCCGGCATTAGAACCATTGGTTTTGCCATGATTGGACACCCTAAAGAATCCATCCAAACCATCAAACAAACCATTAATTTTTCCAGAATACTGGCTCTGGATGATTTTAAAATCGTTTATTTAGTACCCTATCCTTCGACTCCTTTATATCAGCAAGCGGAAAAATACGGGGTCTTAAATAAAGACTGGAGAAAAATGAATGCTTATATTGAACCATGTTTTATTCCTTATGGACTGACAAAAGAAGATTTAATCAAATGGCGGAAAATTGTTTATAGAAAATTTTATTTCCGTCCTAAAATTGTCTTTTCCTACCTTTCACAAATAAGAAGCCCCAGGCAAGCCGCGGTTTTATTTAGGGGTTTTGCCTCGCTTTCCGCGCTCCTATTTAAAAATAAAAATGAATATGAAAAAGAAACTGCTTGAATTTTTAAAAAACTTGCCCTTGATGGATTTGGGAACCGGCAGCAAAAGACACATTACCAAAAGCAAACAAATCGCTTTAAAATACGCCAAAGAATTTTACAAGCCCCAAGCCAAGGTCCTAGATCTTGGTTGCGGAGACGGATTTTGGTCCGAGAAATTAAAACAAATCGGATATCAAGTGGTTTCCTCTGATGCTGAAAAAAAATATCCTGATTGCCGAATCATTGACGCCAATTTACCCCTGCCCTTTCCGGATAATGTTTTTAACCTTGTCTGGTCTTTGGATGTAATTGAGCACTTAGCAAGCCCTCAAAACATTATCCAAGAGATAAAAAGGGTGTTAAAACCCGAAGGCGCTTTTATTTTAACCACTCCCAATTCTTATTTTTGGCTTTATTCTATATCAAAAATCTTCGGCTTAAGCCCCAAAGATATGCAAAGAAAAGACCATCAGCACTTTTTCCACTATAACGACATTAAAAAACTTTTTCCTGATTCGCGCATTTACGGCTACTTTTGCTACACCGCCCCCTTAAAATTTAAAATCAAAAACTCGTGGCTGGTTAGCAAACTGTCCCCTACTTTTGTGATAGTATCAATGACATCCCTCAAGTAATTTTTTATAATTTGCTAAATATTCCTCTTTGGTGGGGAAATTTTTGACTTTTTCTAAAGCATTATCAGTTAGTTGTTCTCTTAATTCTTTATTTTCTATTAGATTTGAGATGGCTTCTACTAGTTTTTCTTTATTTCCGACCGGAACAACCATTCCCTCTTTGTTATTTTCTAAAATTTCGCCGGCTAAACCGACATCGGTCATAATCACCGGACATCCAGCCGCCATTGCCTCCGTCACCGCCATTCCGTATCCTTCGTAATTAGAAGTAAGTAAAAATAAATCAGCGGTTTTATAATAAGAAATTAACTGCTCAAACGGAATGGCATTTTCTAAAATAACATTATTTAGTAATGAGTAATGAGTAATGAGTAATGAGTAATTTTCTCTTTCCGGGCCGGTGCCGACAATAACCAAGCCGGCTTTTGGATATTTTTTGACCACCTCGGCCATCGCTCTGATTGCCAAATCTATATTTTTTTCTTTACTTAAACGCGAAGCCATTAAAATTATAAAATCAAATTGGGGATATTTTTGATGAAGATTTTCTTTTATCGGCATTACCTGAATTTTTTTAATGTCAATGAAGATGGGTAATGTAGTAACGAGTAATGGGTAACGAGTAATGGGTAATAACGATTTTTTTATTCTTTCGGAAACTACTTGCAAGGAATGGGCTTTTCTAACGAGTATTTTGGCTAAAAACACTCTGAATTTATTTAGTAAAGATTCTTTCCAAAAATAAGAGCTTAAAAAATCCGTATGTATTTGCATTAAAAGTTTAAGCCGAAACCAGCCGGCAATAATCCAGCCGGCCAAGCCGGTTTCAAAAGGATCTTGGGTAAGCACTAAATCCAATCCGTGCTTTTTTCGTATTTTCCCAGCCAACCGCAAAGAATCCAGAAAATAAAGCAGTCTGAATTTTGAATTGGTGGGATAAATAAACAATTTATTCTGCCAAACAATAGGCTCTTCTTTCTCTTTAGTCCAAACGACAACAAACATTTTGTCCACTAACCGGCTGTATTCTTCTAGTCGATATCGGTTAGTTGAGCGCGCATTAAAAGTGGCCTTTACCAAATTTATTACCAAAACGTTCATTTTTTTTTGGAAAATTTAATTACCTCCACCACGGGATTATCTCCCACATTGCAATTCCGACAGATATTCAAATCTCTTTTTAAAACTTTTTTTCTAAACTCATGATATCTTTTTGACCTCCATATTTTTTTAAAACTGCCTTCTTCTAAAATATTGCCGACTAAGGCCTGACCGTCAAAATCAGCGCAACAGACCGAAACGTCGCCGTTCCACAAAATTGCAGTTCTAAACACCCATGGACAAATCAAGGGCTTATCTTTAACTTCAATCTTCTCATTATTAAAAACATACCGACTGAACTTCTGATTCTTGGGCAAAAATCGACCGGCGTTTTCAATTATATCTTGCTTCAATATATCCGAGGAACTGATATTTAAAGACGCGCTCTTCAACCACAACTCATCTACCCCTAATTCTTCGGATAAATTTTTAATTATTCCTATCTGACTTTCATTGTGCTTCATTACCACAAATTGGATAACAATCCTTGTTTTCCTGTCAGATATATTGCTAATTTTTTTTGTATTTTCCAGAACTTTCTCAAAATCCCCGCCCCTCTGATATTTATCGTAAATTTCTTTGGTGGCTCCATCAAGCGAAATAACCAATTCATCAAGCCCGGCTTTAATTATTTTTTCATAAGAATCAAAGGACGATGTGCCGTTGGAAGAAAGGGCAACTTTTTTAAAACCTCGGTTTTTTAAACTTTGAATAATTAAAGGCAAATCTTTATTCAACAAAGATTCTCCGGCCAAGTGCAGCTGAATCTCTTTTATAGAATCGGGTAATAGAGGCAAAATTTTATTGAATATTTCGGCCGTCATTACGCCTTTGGGTCTTTTGGAAAGATATTGAGTACACAAAAGACAGCTTAAATTACAGATATTAGTTGGTTCAATCATTAAGTACTCTAAAGGATGCAATTTCAACAAAAAACAGCCCGGCAGAAATTGCAGAAATTTATGAAATATTTTTGAATTGCCTAATTTTTGTTTAAAATAAAGAGCGCTCATAAAAAACTATTTCTAAATCTGGAAAAATTGTAAAGTTTTCTTATTGTTTTTCCAAAAAAACCCTTTTCTTTAATCGCTATGTCTGCTAAAAATTCCGCCAAATAAATATCCCAGGGTAAAAAATAAAAATTATTTTTTACCCTCGCGGCAAACCATCTCTTAAGAGGCTTGAAATCCCAGCTTAAAATTTTAAAACATTCTCTGATAATCCATACTCTTTTTACATTAACCCAAGGGGATTTAAAATCTTTTCTAAATCTGTCAATTTCGCCCCAGGCCTCGGTGTTTAAAGGCGGCTTAAATCCGTGTTCAAGGCTGAAATCGTAAAGACGGGAGCCGGGATAAGGAAGATAAGCGCCCAGAGTAAATCCGGCTTTGGAATGAATCTTGTAAATTTTATACATCAAATCAATAGTTTGTTTGAATTCCTCTTTGGTTTCCGTGGGCAGGCC
>CAYIJU010000006.1:0-13370 GCA_964363855.1 uncultured Candidatus Saccharibacteria bacterium
TCAACGTGGTGATTTAAAACTTGTCCCTTCGGTTACCACAAGGCCTAAGACCAGTGGCGATATTGGTATTGCGGAATATCATCATATTACCTATGCTGAATACGAAAAATTATATGAAAATGGTGAATTGATTAGTAGAAAAATACAACAATTTGGTTTCTATTACGGTATAAAAATTAGTGATATTTCCAATACTTTAAGCGATGGACATGATATTTTATTAGAAACAACATTGTGGGGCATAGAACAGCTAAAAAAATATTTCAATAATATAATATCAGTATTTGTTTCCCCCCCCTCTTTAGAAGAATTAAGAAGGCGCTTGCAAAAAAGAAACAGGGAAAATAAAGAAAAAATTACTTTGCGCATTGATCTTGCCAAACAAATATTAGATAACTTTAAAAGAGAAATGGTAGACTATCATTTAATAAATGAAGATCTACAAACGAGCATTGATTTTGTTAGTCGTATAATAGCTCAAAAAAAACTTGAGCTATCCTTAATACAAGTATAAGTTCTTTGTTGACACGCAAAGAACTTTTTTAGTATAGTTAGCTAAATAATTTTTTAATAAAATAATACAAATTTATGATTATTGGCAAGGGAGCGGGTGTTATTTTAATATCTAAAGAAGGATCTGTTCTTCTCCAACATAGAGATAAAAGGAATAAATGGAACCAAGATTCTTGGAGTGAATTTGGCGGTCAAATAAAAGAAGGAGAAGATCCAGAAGATACAGCTAAAAGAGAACTGAAAGAAGAATTAGGAATAAAAGTTGAGGATTTAAAATTTTTTAAAAAATACGATATCAGCAGAGCCGATGGAGCAATTTATATACAATTTGTTTTTACTGCTCCCATTAATCAATCTATTCAAATCTTAAAAAAACAACAGAAAGAGGGCGATGATTTGGCGTTTTTTACCGCAGAAGAGATAGAAAATTTAAAAACAGCTGATTACACAAAAAAAATATTAAAAGATTACTTCCATTTTTGATTGCAATTCAAGGCATGTGTTTAACAAAAATTAATAGAATATTTATAAAATGAGTATTAATTATTTAATAATAAGCGCGCCCAATATTCTCAAGAGCGACCCCTCTATTTTAATTGAACCAGTTGACGCGCTTACACTTGCCACATGGGCAAAACATAATCATAATGATGTCGATTTTATTGATTTAGACCGTTTTGGTATTGGGGCGATAAATAATTTAAAATTTAATCATTATAAAGTCGCAATAGTGGTTTTTGATTACTTAATACCTTTGTATTCATCGAATGCCATCGCTTCGTTTGGCGGCTTATTTAATAAAATATCAAAATTAACAGATTGTATTTTACTTACTGGCAGATTAGCGAATTATTTTTCTAAAGAAATACTGAATAAATTTCCTACGCTTTATGGTTGTATCGCCGGCGAACCAGAAATTGTACTTGCTGATTTGTTTAAATATAAAAATATAAATTTGTTGGAAAAAAATGATTACATTATTACACAAAAAAATAAATTTGATAATTTTAAATCATTTTCTCGGGTTAAAACCAAAAATATTTATAATCTAATCCCTCAATCGGGACCGATTGCCGACAGAAAATTATGCCAATTCAATAATTATATAGATATCCATTCTATTATTTCTAGCAGGGGTTGCAATGGTTGTTGTAAATTTTGTTCCACGAATAATTACTTGGGTGTATGGAGGGCCGCTTCTCCACAATTAGTATTATCAGAAATTAAACATCTGTTAAAATTAGGAGCCCGCAAAATTATTTTTTTAGACGATAATTTTTCTACCGACCGGTATAGAGTTGAACAAATCTGTAAGTCTGTAAAAAATAATAAAATAAACGTTGTTTGGGGTTGTTTATGCCGAATAATTGATTTAGACGAGGACTTGCTTAACAAGATGCACGAAGCAGGTTGTAGATGGATACATTTTGGAATAGAGCACGGTGATTATAATATTCGTTTAAATTTGGGTAAAAATTTTTCTGACGATTACATAATTAAAACCATTAAATTTGCTCAAAAAATTGGTATTCGTGTCCGTACTAGTTGGATTTTAGATTTGCCGGGAGCTACAAGCGACAGTATAAGAAAAACTTTTGACTTAGCAAAAAAATATCAAGTTTTGAAATTAAGTTTCATTTTCTTGCATTAAGACCCGGAAGCGAATATTACAAAAGTCAATTAAGATCTATAAAATTTTACAATAAAATAAATATTAATGAGATTTTTATTCACAAAGGGCGTTCTCATAATTGTTCCAGTGAAGAATTAAGATTAGATATTATAAAACAGCTTAATAATTTTAAAAAAGGAATGAAACGCCTTAATTATCAATGGGTTCCAAATGTTAAATTTTGGAAAAAGTTTGATAATCATCCGGCACCACCTGACGAAAAGTTTTTTTCAACAAGTATTATGAGGTATGGAATTGGTTGGAAAATATAAGAATAAAATAAACAGAAATTAAATTTTAACAAAATATGAAAAGTCCAATTATTAGAGTAGCGCCAAACATTTCTCCTAATGCAGCTCATTATGGTCACACATTATTATTTACTATTGCTTATTGGACAGCTATGGCGTTGCACGGAAGAGCGATTGTAAGAATTGATTGGCAACTTAAAACAAGGGGTAGTATGCATAGAGATGCAAATAATCAAGAAAAACAGCAAAGAGAGATAGGGTTTGAAAGAGTCTATAATATTTCGAAGATATGCGGCATATCAGAAGTAATTGATGAATACGGAATACGTTATTCTTTAGATGGCGTAAGACGTCCTCAAAAATACCGAGTTTTTAAAGATAAAAAAAATAATGTTCCTATTATTTATGATTATAACTGGGACACATTAGACGATAAAAAATTGTACAAACAATTAATTGAATCGTCGCTTGAATTCGCACGGCCACCCATAAACAGCATTAACAAAAAACTTCCACTAATCATGGAGCATACGCATGTTTGTTTGTCTGGCTTTCCTAAAAACCGTATTAAAATATTAAAAAAATTATGCATTAAAACCGATCAATTGCCAAGACGCTTTAATAAGGCGTATTGCCATATGAAAATGGACAAATTATTAGGGGTAACCCATGTTTTACGAGGAGACGATCCTCATTCAAATAGAATTTATAATGTTCACGAAAAAAACATAAATAAAGAATGGGGCGATAGATTGTTTCCAGTTATAAAAATTCCACTAATATATTGCAACGGGCAAAAAATCAGTGCGTCAAAAGAGGACGGAATAACGGGATTATTTCCGAATAATAAGAACGATATTGAAAATATGATAAAAATATTTATTAAGCCCAAGTATTTAAAATATTTTTTGCCAAAATTTAATTCTGAATGGTTTACAATTTTATTAAAATCAAATAATCCAATGCTTGACGCTCCTATTTGGTCGTATAAAGAGTTGTCTATTTAAAAAGCGAATAGCGGTCGTTTAAAATTTGATGAATTACGATTTGTTTAGTATTCTGCTGGCCGGCGTAACCGGTGCGGTGGGATCGATCTCGGCATCATAAAGGTTTTTGAAAGAAGCCTTTTTTTTATTTAGTTTTTTCGGTCTTTTGATAGGTTTTTGCCGTTGACCATAGGTTTGTTTTAGTGTAAAGTAGAAGATGATTATGATTATTAAAGTAATACAATCACTTTAAAATTAATTATGACTATTGACAAATTATATATAATACACTATAATCAATGTAGTCCTTTGAATCATGAAACCTAAACAGAAAGGAGATAATCCCATGAGTGAAACAGAACAGATTCTTGCGAGTTTTGCTCGCACGGCCGAAGAATTCTTTAGTCTTAAGGAATTCAAGGAGATGCTGGCTCAAAAGAAGCAGCTAAGGATTAAGTACGGAGTCGATGTTACAGCTCCGTACCTGCACATCGGGCACGCGGTGAATCTTTGGATGATGCGTAAGCTTCAGGATTTCGGGCACAAAGTGGTCTTTCTTATCGGGGATTTTACGACTCAGATCGGAGACCCGACAGGGAAGAACAAAACAAGGCCCGTAATTTCTCAGGAGGAGATTGAACGCAACACCCAGGAATTCATCGAGCAGGCTAAAATGGTTTTGCGCTTTGATGATCCAAATCTTTTGGAAATCAGGCGTAATTCCGAATGGTACGGCAAACTGCCAACCATTGAGTTCCTCAGGTTAATGCAGATGCTAACGCATAGCCGTCTAATCTCCCGAGACATGTTCCAGAAGCGCATCGCCGAAGAGACGGATATCTACATGCATGAGCTTGTGTACCCGATTCTTCAGGGCTACGACTCTGTGGTGCTTGACTCTGACCTGACCATTGTGGGATCTGACCAACTTTTTAATGAGATGTTGGGCAGATTTTTTCAAGAAAGGTTTGGGCAACGGCAACAGGTGATTATCACGACAAAAGTTACTCCGGGCATCGATGGAGGGGCCAAGCAAAGCAAAAGCTTGGACAACTACATCGGACTGGGGCACTCGCCTCGTGATAAGTTTGGCAGGACAATGAAACTGCCAGACAGTCTCATTCTGCAGTACTTTAGGGTATACACGGAAGTTCCCGACGCCGTTCTTGAAGAAATGGATGTCTTGGTCAAGTCAGACCCAATGGAAGCCAAGAAGCGTCTGGCAGCCGAAATTGTTCGCAGGTACCACGGCTATGGATCGGCCAAAGAAGAGCGTGAATGGTTTGACAGTGCTTTTTCCAGAAGGGAAATCCCTCAAGATACGCCGCTACTTACTCCGCTTGCCAAAGAAGTTCAATTGCTTGAAATTCTTAGGCAGTTCTTCGGCGACAGAAAGACCAGCAGCGAGATTCGCCGGCTCATACAGCAGGGCGGGGTGACTCTAAATGGGAAAAAAGTTGTTGATGCCATGAAGCACGTTCTTTTGAGCGATGGCGATGTTTTCCATGTCGGAAAACGCGTTTGGTTTCGCATCAAACTGCAGTGAATTCCTTGACTCTCAAGGTTTTCCTGTTGTGGGAGATTCGGTTTTTTAACTGAGTCTCCCTTTTTATTTGTATTCAATTAGCCTTTACTTTTGTTTTTTTATATAGTATAATATAAAATAATATTTAAAGGTAGATTTTACCCCGAAGCGCAACACTTTGAACTTAACTTTTAAAGAAAAGTAAATCACTGAAATAATCGTTTTGAGACTATTTACGGACAGTAATGATTATTCTCGAATAAAATAGGTTGAGTTTAGGGTGTTGCGCTTCAAAATACAAATCAAGAAAGTGAACGAAGAAATCGCGACAAAATTAAAATCCTTAGGAAAGTTTAAACATATAAGTTTTTTGCGTCCAATTAATAAGGGAATAGATAATAAAAATTATTTGCTTAAAGCAGATGGGAGAAAATATATTCTGAAGATTTATTCGTTGGAAAACGCAGAAGAAGTTGAGTACGAATTAGAAATCATCAAAAAGCTTAGGTCGATTAGCAGATTTAATAATTTCCCGATAACTAAGAGTGATATTTTTAATATAAACGGGAAACCTACGGTATTGTTTTATTATATTGAAGGAAAAACCCTTTGCACAAGAGATATAAACCCTTCTACAATAGAAAAAATAGCAAAAATTCAAGCACAAATGCACAAAAATCTTTTAAATTTTTTTCCTGTGCATAAAAAATTTAGATTCCCAATTTTTGATTTTTCTTTCGTCGACTATTTTAAAAATATTTTACCTTCAACAAATGACGCCTTTCTTTTGTCGGAAATCAATATCCTTAGGAAAGAGGCATACCGCTTTGCTGGAATTAAATTCAGAAAAACAATAATTCACGAAGATTTGAATTTAGATAACATCATAAGGAATAAAAATAAACAGTTGGTTTTTATTGATTTTGGAGATTCGCATAGGGCTGAAATTATTAGCGATATTGCAACTGCCATAAAGGAACTTATAATAAATGTAAAAGGTTTGGATTTTACTTTAGTAAAAAAATATCTTGATTCTTACCAAAAAGTTTTAACGCTTGCCAAAAAAGATTTAGAGATTTTGCCGTTTTTATGGAGACGTAGGACGATATTTATGGTAACTTATTTGACACACAAACAGGAAAAGGATGGTAATAGCGCTAAACTGACAAAAAAAATTTTACGAGAGATCAATACATTGCAGAAATTACGTAAAAATGAACAAAAAATAAACAATTTTATAAAAAATTACAGATGAGCAAAAAAACAGG
This sequence comes from uncultured Candidatus Saccharibacteria bacterium, assembly GCA_964363855.1. Classification (GTDB taxonomy): domain Bacteria; phylum Patescibacteriota; class Minisyncoccia; order Minisyncoccales; family CAZWNE01; genus JBBTTI01. Next base: position 6,216 of record CAYIJU010000006.1, read on the forward strand.
TTTAATTTTGGCTAAATTTGCGCCATTTCATAATTGTCACCGTTACATAATAGAAAAGGCCTTAAATATGGTTGATGATCTTTTTATAATTATGTATGATTGCCCTAATCTTACAAGAATACCACTTAATATTAGAGCAAACTGGGTGCGTAAATTTTATCCTCAAGTAAATGTTATTGAAGGTTGGGATGCGCCAAATAGACACGAAGACACGCCGGAAGTAAAAAGGATTCAGGAGAAATTTGTGAAAACTGCGCTAAATGGTAGAAAAATAACTCATTTCTTTTCATCGGATTTCTATGGAGAACATATGAGTAAGTTCCTCGGAGCCAAGAACATTAGAGTTGATCTTATCGATAAAGATTATAAGTGTAAAATGCGTGCAACCCTTATAAGAAACGATAAATATTTCTGCAGAATGTACATGGATACATTGGTTTATAGAGATATTTTGATTAATGTCGCATTTGTTGGCATTCCATCTAAAGAGCAGGGAAAAATCGTAAAAAAGTTAGCGGAAAAATTTAGCACTGTATATACATCGGATAATCTTTTGGAATTTATAGTGTCGAGGCAAAATTTAAAGAAGATTAATTTTTATAAGCTTGCAACGGAAAAATATAAAAAGGCAAATTCATCAAAAAAAATACATTCTGGTAGAGAATATTTATTTTATGATTCAACAGGGTTTGTTGATCATTTGCTTTCAGTAGCAACGCACAACCAGTTTGATGTGGAAATGTATAAATTTTTTTGTGAAGACATGAAAAAATATGACATTGTTTTTGTAAACACCAGCTTAAAAAATATTGAAACAGCTAAAAAACTTAATTTTGATAAAGATATTTTTATGAATATTCTTATTAAAAATTTAGAAACACTTGGTATAAATTATAAAATCTTAAATGGGTCCTTTGGAAAAAAGGTTAAAGAAGCAGAAGAAGTAATTAAATCAACAAAAATCAAAATAAATCAATAGAAATATGAACTATTTAGCAGGTAATGTTAATTCTCCAATTCCTATACCCAATGGTTATCCTCGTGATATTATTTCCGGAGAGGGGCCATATGTTATAGACAAGAACGGGAAAAAATATATTGATTTGTGGATGGGATATGGCGCATTGATTTTTGGGCACGCAGATAAAGACATTACTAAAATAATTTCTGAAAGTATGGAAAAAGGCTGGTTTTTTTCATATCAGACCAGTATAGAAAAGGATGTGGCTAAAATTTTGCACGAAATTATTCCAAGTGCAGAAAGAGTTAGGTTTGCAACCACCGGTTCTGATGCCGTAGCTTACGCGCTAAGACTTGCAAGGACGTTTACGGGAAGAAATAAAGTGCTAGGAATAAAAGGCGGCTATCACGGGGTGCACGAAAATATGATGCCAGGAAAAGGAACAATTTTTAGCATAAGTCCAGATTTAATTCCATTTAATGATATCTCGGCCGTAGAAGAAAAATTAAAAACTAAAGAGCATGCCTGTTTTATTTTAGAGCCGATTTTGGCTAATTGTGGATGTACGCCACCAAAAGATGGGTATCTCGAGAGGATAAGAAAAATATGCAGTGATACTGGAACAGTCTTGATTTTCGATGAAATAGTAAATGGTTTTAGGATTGATATTGGTGGCGCACAAAAATTCTATAATGTGACACCAGATATCTCAACGTTCTCTAAAGCGATTGCTGGGGGTTTACCACTTTCGGTGATTTGTGGAAAAAAAGAGATTATGGAAAATTTTGCTCCTATGGGTAGCGTATTTTTTGCTAACACATTTAATGGAAGTCCGCTTGCCCTTTCAGTTGCAAAAACGGTTATAGGAAAGTTAAGAGACGGAAGTTTATATAAAAAAAATAATGAAATAGGAGAATCCTTCAGAAAATTTTTACAAGAACAAATAAAGAGACTTGAAATTACGGCGGCAGTGCAGGGCGTGGGGTCAATGAGCACACTTGCATTTGGATGTAAAAGTTTTGAAAAAGGTATTGTATTTGAAAAATATGATACAAAAACATATAACCTATTTATTGAAAAAATGGCGCATAAAAATGTTTTGTTTCCGCCGTTGCCTACAGAAACAATTTTTTTGTCGCCAGTACACGAAGATGTTATGGATGAGATAAAAAAAGCCATAAAGGAATCATTAGAGGAGCTAAAAAAAGAAGTTTAAGATATTGTGTAGTCTAAAAAGTATGGAGAAATCAAAAATACAACTACATTTTTTGAACAAAACTCTTTCTGACGCAAGGAAATCTCTGCTTTACAGAAAGAAACTTAAAAAATTCCCCCAAAAACTCAAAAGTATTTCTGAATTGGCAAACCTTCCCCTTACTACAAAAAAAGATTTGAGAGATCATTATCCTTTTGCTTCGCTTGCCGTACCCATAAAAGATGTTGTTGAGGTTCATACAAGTTCTGGTACTACTGGTAGGGCTACTCTCTCTTATCTTACTAAAGATGATTTAGAAACTGGCTCCGCCGCAATTAGCGAAAGTTGGAAGTGCTTTGGCATAACAGAAAAAAGCAGAGTGCAGTTTATGATGAGTTATGGACTTTTCAGTGGAGCGCCTTTAAATACTTATGCAATTCAAAAATTGGGTGCACTAGTTATTCCTGCGGGCATACAATCTGCAGAAAAGCAAGTGCGGATGTTGATTGATTTTAAGGTTGATACTATAGTTGCGACTCCGGGATATTATTTTTATCTCTACGATTACCTTATGGAAAATAAAATTTCGCTTAAAAAGCTAAGTCTTAAAAGAGGGATAGCCGCTGGAGAAATATATTCTGAAGATGTCCGCAAAAAAATTGAAAGTAAATTAAATATAGAAATATTTGACCATTACGGTCTTTGCGAGGTTAATACTGGTATCGCATATGAATGTAAATATAGAAACGGGCTCCATTTTCTTGATGAATATGTGTTTCCAGAAATCATAGACCCTGCAACGGGTGAGGTCTTGCCACCTGGGAGAGAAGGCGAGTTAGTACTTACTTCATTAAGAAAAAAAGCATCCCCCTTAATAAGATATAGGACTGGCGATATAACTTCTATTAAAAAGGGGCAGTGTCGTTGTGGCCGGAATAGTATAAGAATTGAAAGAATAAAAAGAAAAGTGGATGATGTGTTTTTTATTAAGGGAATTAAAATATGTCCGCATGAATTAAAGGAGCACATTTTTCAGGTTACAGGAGATAAAATATATAACGACATAAAAATAATATTAAAAGATGATTACAATAAAAGTAGGCCAGAAATTTTGGTGACTTTAAAAAATATGTCGGATGAAGGACTTCTGACTATTCTGAAAAAATCTCTCAAAGATAGAACCCTGTTAATATTCGATATAAAACATATTAACCGCGATTATTTTCAAAGAGGGTATAATAATAAAGTAAAATTTGTGGAACATGAATGTCAAAGATAAAAAAATATTTAAATCTTTTGTGGTTGACCTGACCAAAGCTATAGATCGGAGAAAGAAAATTCTTTTTGTTTTAAATAAAGGAATTACATTTGATACAGACTATTACATAAAAGAGGATTACAATTCTGTAAAATCTTTCTTGTATTATCTTAAAGACAGTTATCCGCAGGGAATATTGAAAAAAACAAAACCAAAAGGAAGGATTCTAATTATTTTGTCATACAATGAGCCATTTATAATGTCCGTTATCCCGGTTGTTAATGCGCTCATAGCTGGTAATAATGTAATTGTAAAAGTTAGTGGTGCAAAAACAAAAGAGTTTATGGATATTATATGGAAGAAATCCGGGATTGTTGCAAAATATTCGCTAGACCTTAAAATTGTTTGTATACAAGACCATAACAAAATACCAGGTTTAATAAAAAAGGCTATAGCAGTTTATTTTTTTGGTTCCTATAAGGTAGCGCAAATTATATCTAAAATATGCGGAGAAAATTATGTTGAGTTTTATCCAGCAGTTGAGGCAGCGGATATAAAAATATTTAATAAAAATTTTTCTTTGGAAAAAAATGATCCTCTTTTAACCATCAGGGAGTCTTTTACCCATTCTGGCCAAACATGTCAAAGAATTCAAGGGATTTTAGTACATAATAATTATTATGAGGATTACGTAAAAGATTTAAAAAAGCGATTTTTAGAACTATGTAGGTCAGAAAATTTAGAAAGCATTTTGAGCAAAGATTACGCCTCAAAAAGAAATGAGATGTTAAATGGGCTTTTATTGGATATTGATAATGCAAAACCAGATGAAGTTATAAAAGAAACTAAGTTGCCAATATTAGTTATAAATCCCGATATGAACAGCGAATTCGTGAAAAAGGCTTACTTCTTACCAGTATTATGGATTTCTCGTTTTAATTCTAATAAGGAACTACTGGGAATGTTAAATTCGCGTAAATTTTTTCTAGGATTGAATATTAAAAGCGATGATGAAGATTTTATAAATCATATAGTAAACAATACTAGATTTACGCGCTATACAATCAATAATTCTCATACAGATATCAGGCCAGAAGAGGGTTGGGGAGGGTCTTGGCCAAGTGGCTACTCTGGTTATAAAAGTTGGTTGGAACATTTTTCCGATAATTACACCGTGATAAGATAATTTAAGGCTTGCAGATTTTTAGTTAGCTATTTACACGGGTCGTCACAATAACGTCGATAAAAAGTTTTTCTTAACGTTTTATGACGGGTCTAAAATTTGACTAATTGACATTTCTTTAGTATAGTTAAGTTAGTAATAGCTGGGAGTGTTTCTCAGTTGACTGATCTTTGAAAAGTAAATCTACCAAACGGAAGGAGAGGTTATGGCTACTATTCTATTGACTGGAGTGACTGGCACGGTGGGATTTGATTTGGCGTCATAAAGGTTTTTGAAAGAAGCCTTTTTTATTTTTAACGGGGTGTTATAATAAATTAAGGCGTAAATTAAGGCATATAAAGGAAAAATGATATATTGGGCTTTAAAAATTTTATTAGGGCCAATTGTAAAGATGATTTGGATAAAAGAAATAGACGGGTTAGAAAATATACCAAAAAAATGGCCGTATATAATTGCCGCCAACCATTCCAGTTATTTTGACTTTATTTCTCTTGTTGCAATATGGCCGTATAGAATTTATTTTTTAGCCGGCGAAGTTTTTTTTAGAAAATGGTGGTGGTATCCATTAGTTCAATTAACAAGTCAAATAAAAGTAGACAGATATAGTAAAGAAAAGGTTGGCGTTGAACAAAAAGTTTTTTCTATTTTAGGCAAGAGGAAAATTTTAGGAATTTTTCCTGAAGGCACAAGGTCTCCAGATGGTAAAATAGGCAAAACCTATACGGGTATTGCGAAGTTTGCCCTTAACTCAGAGGCGTTGGTTGTTCCAATTGGCATTAAGGGAACATATGAAGTTATGTCCAGGCACGATAAATGGCCAAGGTTTAAAAAAATAATTCAAATTAAGGTCGGGAATCCTTTGGATTTTAAAAAATATTATGGAAAACACGACGACAAAATAATTCTTCGTCAGATAACCGACGAAATAATGAAAGAAGTAAACATTTTGCAAACCTAACATGAAAGAGCTTGTAATTTTAGATTTAGACGGCGTTATTATAAAAGGGCAAAGTCAATTGATTTTTTTAAACTATCTTTTAAAAAGAAAAATTATTGGTTTATTCTTTTATTTAAAAATACTTATTTGGTTTATTTTTTATAAATTGAGACCAACAAATAATCCAGAGAAAATAATGAACTTTTCCTTTTCTTTTTTAAAGAATAAAAACACAAAAGACGTTGAAGAAATAATTAAAAAATTTTTCTTAGAAAATCTTCACAAGTTTATATTTCCCGAAATAATTGATATAATAAATAAACATAGAGCGAGGGGGAGGGAATTATTAATAATTTCAAATGCGGCAGATATTTTAGTTAAAGAAATAGCAGAATTTTTAGATATTCGTCATTATATTGGAACAAAATTAGAAAAAGTTAGTGGAGTCTTTACGGGAAAAATATCGGGAGATATTGTATATGGAAAAAATAAAGTTATTTTTGCAGAAGATTTTATAAAAAAAAATGGACTGGATCCTAAAAATAATTGGTCATATACTGATCATATTTCCGATTTAAATTTACTGCTTTTGACATCTAATCCTTGTGCGGTAAACCCCGATAGATTATTGAAAAAAGAAGCTCAAAAAAGAAACTGGCCAATTTTAATATTTAAATAAATAAAAATGATAATCTTGAGCCTTTTTCAGGTTTCTACCCTAATAACTGCTTTTGTCAGTTTGTTTTTGGGTTTATTTGTTTATTTCAGTGGAGAAAAATCAAAATTAAATTTTTCATGGTTGTTAGTTTCTATTTTTATAAGCCTTTGGAGCATTGGGTTGTTTGGAGTTGTTTTTTCTACCGACATATCAACGGCCTGGTTTTGGCAATATGTTTTAGATATTGGGGGGATATGTGTTCCGATTATATATCTCAACTTTATATTATTTTTGACAAAGAAGGAAAAAAAATTAGTAATATTGCAGATATTTTCCTTTATCGCAGGCACAGCATTAATAATATTAAACTTTACGGATTTTTTTAAAACCGGCGTTTCCCCGAAATTTGGCATTAATTATTGGATTGATCCCGGAAAATTATATTTTCTATTTCCTTTATATTTTGTTCTTTTTGTAACTTTTTCAATTTATGTAGTTGTCGGGGAATATCATTTGACTACAGATAGAGATAGAAAGAGACAATTGATGTATGTTTTATTGGCCCAAATTTTTGGGTTTAGCGGAGCGCTTACAGATTTTTTTCCCCAGCTGTTTAATATTTATCCGTTTGGAAATTATTTTATTATTTTATATGTAATTTTTATAAGCTATGCGGCGCTTAAACACCATTTATTTGATACAAAAGTAATAGCGACCGAATTATTTACTTTTGCATTGTGGATTCTTTTATCAATAAAAATATTTACTTCAAGCGGCCGACAAGATTTTATGTTGAATGCGGGTATTCTTATTTCGGTATTATTATTCGGAGTTTTTCTTATTAGGAGCGTTATAGAAGAAGTAAAACAACGGGAGAGGATTGAGAAGTTGGCCGAAGAGTTGGAGAAGGCGCTGGAGGCCGAGAAGAAGGCTAACGATATGTTAGAGTTGTTTATGACCGGG
>CAYIJU010000007.1:0-12160 GCA_964363855.1 uncultured Candidatus Saccharibacteria bacterium
TTAAAGCAAATGAGATACATTTGTAGAACTATCTTTAGAATAATTCTTGGATGCGAGCTCACACTCGCCACCTCCACTTGATTAAAAGGCCATTATTAAACAACCAAATAAAAACTGATGCGGTTCGCCTGATAGATGATGCGGAAAATCAGATTGGAATTGTGCCGCTGGGCGAAGCGCTCCAAATGGCCCGGGAGCGCAATTTAGATTTAATCCAGATAACAGAAAAAGTTGATCCTCCTGTTTGCAAGTTGATGGATTATGGAAAATATCTTTATTGGCTGCAAAAAAAGGAAAAAGCGGCCAGTAGCGGGAAAAAAGGAGGAGGAATGAAAGGAATAAGACTAACCTTCAATATTTCTCCCCATGATATGGAAACTCGGGCAAAGCTGGCTGAAAAATTTTTAAAAGAGGGAGATAGGGTAAGAATAGAGATGGTTTTAAGAGGACGAGAAAAAGCTTTGGCTAATTTCGCCACCGGAAAAATAAAACAATTTTTGGAAATCTTAGGGAAAATGACTCCGATTAAAGTTGAAAGGGAACTAAAAAGAGAAATGAAGGGCTTTTCAATGTTAATATCAAAATCAACGAATAACTAATTTATCGCGAATATGCGAATTTATGCGAAAATCAATTTTAAAACGTTTTAAATTCACCAAGAACGGAAAAATTTTAAGAAGACATACCGGTCTTGATCATTACCGAGCGAAAAAATCGGGAAAAAGAGTCCGGCAAAGTCGGAAGTGGGTTAAAGTTTCTAAAACCGAGGTCAAAGCGATTAAAAAATGGCTTCACTGTTAAAAATTTATGTCTAGAGTAAAAGGAGGAATATTTTCGCAAAAAAGAAGAAGGCATTTATTGGCTTATACCAAGGGTTTTCACTGGGGCAGAAAATCCAAAATTGCCGCTGCCAAGCAAGCCGTGATGAAGGCCCTGTCTTATCATTACCGCGACAGAAAAGTCAGAAAAAGGGATTTTCGCAGGGCTTGGCAAACCACCATCTCATCCGCCTGTAAATTACAGGGAACAAGCTACAGCAAATTTATTTTCGGCTTAAAGAAAAACAAAATTGAACTGGACAGAAAAATCTTAGCCGGTTTAGTCCAAAACAATCCCCAAATCTTTGAAAAAATCATCGAAGCAGTGAAATAATAATTTCTTTCTAAAAAATAAAGGCTCCGTTACCTTTTCAAGTAACGGAGTTTTTGTTTTAATTAATGCTACATATTCCTAGTGGAGGGTCCACTGGATACTCCCCAGTAAAGCAGCCTAAGCAAAGACTTTCTCTTGGCAACCCCGATGCTTCAATCATTCCATTGATACTAAGGTAGCCAAGAGAGTCAACCTGTATAACTTTTGCGCCAACCTCTTCATTGGTTAAACCAACGGCAGCTAATTCTAGCTGAGTAGGAATGTCAATTCCCAGAAAACAAGGGTGGCGTAAAGGAGCTGACCCAACTCGCTCATGGACCTCAATTGCTCCAGCCTCTCTAATCATTGCTACCACTTCCGGAGAGGTATCGCCCCGTACAATAGAATCTTCGGTTATTATTACTTTCTTGCCGTGGACGACCTCTCTTAGAACATAAAGTTTCTTTCTGACTAAGGCTTGACGATTCGTGTCTCGAGAAGCTAAAAAAATTTTAGTTGTGAAATAACGACTCCGAAAAATAGCTTTTCGAGTAGGAATCCCTAGAGCTTGAGCAAGACTATAGTTATAGATCTCACCAGATTCAGGCACCGAGCAAACCATATCCGCTCTAATCGGATATTCTTCTGCTAATTTTTTACCGGCTCTTTCTCGATAAGAATTAACCCTTTGACCAGCTAATCGACTATCTGGTCTAGCAAAATAGATATACTCAAATATACATATTCTAAGTTGGGGTTTTTCTGCCCAGATAAAAGATCCCTCTACGCCGTTCTGGCCCAAGATCATTACTTCTCCGGGTTGAATTTCTCTCACAAAACTCGCTTCAGCCATATGAAAAGCCGATTCTTCTGAGGCTAAAATAAAACTCGCCGTGTTCCGTCCAAGACAAATTGGCCTAATACCGTGCCCATCCCTAACACCAATAACCTTGTTATCAAATAAAATAGTAAGGGCGAAGGCTCCTTTTAATTGTGGTAGAACTTTTCTAAGAGCTTCCGAGAAATCTTTTTCTGGAGAAACCGAAAGTAAGGCCACAATCACTTCGGTATCGGAAACCGCTGACTGAAATGAATACCCCTTTTCTTCTACTTCTCGTCTCAACTCATCAAGCTTAATTAAATTTCCATTATGCCCAAGAGCAAAAAGTTTACCATGAAAATTTCCAATTAAGGGCTGGAATGTTCTTGGTTGTTTTTCCTTTCCTGTTTTTCCAACCGTTGAATAAAGCGTATGCCCTATACCGCAACCCCCTGAAAATTTACCCCAAACTTCTTTCTGCGCCTGTTCATTAAATACATCCGTAACCAAACCAGCTCCTTTATGCTCTTGCATGTTAACGCCATCTGAAATAACCCCTCCCGCACCCTGTTCTCCTCGATGTTGAAGTCCATGAAGAACAACGGGAATTTTTACTGCAACGCTTTCGTTGCTGATAATGCCGCAAATACCGCACATTTTTCCCTCTTTCATCCAAAATTAATTTTAGAATTAATTGTTAAAGAACAACTCTCCGCTTTCTTATTACCATTTCATTATTTTTAAGTAAAGTCTTAATTTCCTAAAAACTTTTTTGCTTTTTTGAGAATGTTTTTTGGCTTGCTGAAAGTCAGCTGTTTTAATGCCTCCTCATAGGGAAGCCATTTAAAACCAATATGCTCGTCTGAAATTTTTATGTCTTTAGTTTTTGTTTCGGCTAAATAAAAAATGACTGTTTTAAAAATAGTTTTTTTGCCGACTGTAAAATAATATTTAATTATTTCTTCAAACCCGTCAATGATTTTAATATCTGACAATCCGGTTTCTTCTTCAATTTCTCTTTTAGCCGCATCTACCTCATTCTCGCCTTTTTCTATATGGCCCTTGGAAAAATCCCAATGTTCCCTTTTAACCCTTGATGATCTGTTGGGATAATGCAAAAGCAAAAACAAGACTTGATCGCCTTGATTCCTAAAAATTATTGCTCCGGCTGATTTTTCCATATATGCAAATAGTTTAAGGAAACTCCGTTTCTCACTTAGAAACGGAGTTTCTAAATTTTTGTTTTAAAAAAACTTAATAATTTTTCAAGCGGCTGCGTGTTTATTATATCTTCCTTTTCCGCCCAGCCGCGGCGGGCTTGAGCCACTCCTAATTCCATAAATTTTAATTGATCTCGGCGGTGAGCATCCGTGTTAATAATCATTTTAACTCCTGCTTTTTTTGCCCTTCTTATGTTTTGGCCATCTAAGTCCATTCTGTAAGGAGAGGCGTTAATTTCCAAAATTACGCCAGTTTCCTTGGTTTTTTGCAGTATTTTTTCAAAATCAATCTGGTATTCTTCGCGCTGCTGCAAAAGCCTTCCGGTTGGATGAGAAATAATATCAACATTAGGATTTCTCATCGCCTTAATTATTCTTTCTGTCATTTGGTCTTTAAGCATTTTCATTTGCGAATGGATACCGGCAATAACATAATCCATTTGAGCTAAAACATCATCTCTAATATCAATTGAGCCGTCGGCTAAAATGTTTGCCTCGCAACCTTTTAGAATTTTTAATTTACAATTTTTAATTTTCAATTCTTGATTAAGTTCGTCTATTCTTTTATTTCTTGCAATCAATTGTTTTTCGTTCAACCCGTGTTCAATTGTTAAATATTTGGTATGATCGGCAATACCCAAATATTCATAGCCCATTTTTATCGCTTCCTCGGCCAGCTCTTTTATAGAATTACTGCTTTCATGGACATGTAAATCACCCTTGATGTCTTGGATATCAATAAGTATCGGGAGATTATGATTCAAACTGGCTTCTATTTCTCCTTGGTTTTCTCTTAATTCAGGCGCTATCCAATCCATGCCCAAGGTTTTATAGATTTCTTCTTCAGTGCGGCCGGCAATCATTTTTGCGCCTCGAAACAAGCCGTATTCTGAAAGCTTTAAGCCTTTTTCCATGGCAATTTTTCTTAAAACAATATTGTGCTCAACGGAACCGGTGAAATATTGCAGTCCGGCGCCGTAAGATTTTGCCGGCAAGACTCTGATATCCATATCAAAACCATCTTTTACCCTTACTGAAGCTTTAGTATTGCCTTTGCCCCAAACCTTAACAATGCCGGGCAATTTCACAAAAAAATCCATGACTATTTTTGGAGCTTGAGAAATAACTAAAAAATCAACATCGCCGATTGTTTCTTTTCTTCTTCTTAATGATCCCGCCTCGCTAATAGCTTTGACCTCTTTTAAAGATTTTAATTTACCATAAACTTCTTCAGCTTTTGGCAAAATCTCGCCTAAAACGAATCTGCCCTTTCCTCTTTTTAAAAATTTAATGCCTTCTAAAATATTCTTTTCTGTTTTTTCGCCAAAGCCGAATAAAGGAGCGATTTTATGGCTCTTGGCGGCTTTTTCCAAATCTTTTAAATTAGCCACTTTTAATTTTTCGTAAAGAACTTTTACCTTTTTCGGCCCAAGCCCCTCAACGGCAATCAGCTCCGGTAAATTTATCGGCAGGCTCTTTTTGAATCTTTCATAATATCTGACCTTGCCGGTTTTCAGATATTCTTCAATATTTTCGGCAATGCTTTTCCCTACACCGGGAATATCTTCCAAGGCTTTAATCCCTCCTTTTTTATAAACATCTCCAACATCTTCTTCCATCGCCTCTAAAACATTCGCCACTTTCCGCCAAGCGAAAGGCTTAAAAGGAATTTTTTCCATTTCTAAATAATCGGCAATCTCATAGAATATTTTCGCCAGTTCTTTATTCGCCATATTTCATTTTATCATAGAACCATTAAAATAAATAAAAAAAAGCTGTAGATGTTTAACATCTACAGCGCGAGCCGAATCCGTAAATTTTTGTAACTAATAACTAATTTTTGAGGCAGTGTGTCAAGTCTGGCAAAAGCCATTTGACCCTGGAGTTTATCCCAACCGGTTTCAAACTCCGCAGTATTCCGCATCCCGCGATCTATCATCCAACCGACATGATGGATTGCCTTGCGCAGCCGCCTCTTAAAGTTTCTGGTATTACAGATTTTTTGGCCAACTATGTTTAAACCAAGCATCCTGACCGCTTTGCCATCAAACTTTTCGATTTTCATTTTGTGGGGTATAAACCCGCCCCGCCTTATTCTTCTCAGGATGCCGTTTTTCAACTTGCCGGGGAATTTTTCTTCATTTATTGAGAAGAAAATATTGTCCGCGTAGCGAGTATAATTCGCTCCGGCATTATTAGCAAAATCAATCAGTTTGACGTCAACGAGCTTAAACAGCAAATCAAATAATCTCGGACTTGTCGGCGCTCCTTGGGGAAGCCTTCCCTGATATGTCACTAATTGAGTTATTATCCTTGCCGCGTACCATGACATATAACCAGGCTACCAGGCTTGAACTTCACTAATTTAGAATAAGTTGATTTTACAGAAGTCCATCTACCGGGCCGCCTTCCAGCGCCTTCGTACAAAACCTCTCTGCCTTCTGTGAAGAAACCAAAGACATTATATTCTCCAATACTCGGAAAAGCATCTTTAATATCAACCGAAAACATGCTTTCCGCTTGTAAATGCGGCTGTATGGCGCAGTTAATATCGCCCCCGGAAAAGCCGAAAACATTGGGAATTTTAAGCTGAAACTTGAGGATATTTCTATTGATTTTTCTTTGGATTTTCTTTAGTTGCTCTGAAGGCGCATGGATTATTCTTTTTCCACCACTCCTTTTCTTTTTAAAGTATGTTTTATAAGGAGTCCCGCTCCTGATTTCGGTTAAAGCTTCAACCAACATTGCCGGTGACTTAATCGCCATTTCTTTTGACAACCATAATAAAGCTGGTATTTCTTTTTTCCTCTTCCGCTCTTCCCGCCTTTTCTCTTGCAATTTTTTCAATTCTTCTTCTGGTATAAGATTTTCGAAACCTAAACTAAAATCGTCAAAATCGCCTAAATCTAAGGGGTGGATGCCAAACCAGTTATCAATAACGTCTTTTTCCATATTTCTCCTCTCTTAAAGAACTTTGGGGGGCGGACCAATTTTGTTAGTCCCGCCCCCCTCCTGTCAGGCCACTCCCGAATTTCAGGTGACCGGTAGACGCGCCAAGCGCGCCTTCTTTCGCCGCTGTCAGAATTCTGACGGCAGATTATAGGTTGAGCTTACGCTACGCACAATTTAACGAGCAGCCTTACGCAAAGATTAACAAATAAACGTCTTTTGCCAACTTTTTGCCCAAATAAAAAAACATACAGAGACCCGTTCTCTGTATTTTTTAGAATGAATACTTCTTACAATTTTATTTCACCGATTTTCTTTTGAAAAAATAATCCCGCCTCTTTTTTGCCAATAGCTGGTTTTAAAAAATTAACTTCCATCTCTTCAATATCCTTGGAATAGATCAATTGTTCTAAAAAAAGCCGTGCGTCAAATTCTTGGCCGTATTTTTTGCCGCAAATTTTGATGATGTCTTTTAACCCGCCGAATTTTTCTTTTAAAAAATAATATAAATCAACATAATCCTTTAATACGGCCCTTCTGCCCAACGCGTACGCTTTCATTGCCGCAATCTCCAGCGGCGGCAAGATATTTATTCCCTTATAATTAATAAATTTTGAAACCACCGGAAAGGGATATTTTATAAAAGATAAATTAACTCCATTAACTATAATTGTCAGCTGGGAAGAATTTTTAACAACTACTTCAATTTTCGAATTTCTAAAAATTTCTTTCACTTTCGGAAGTAAATTTTTTGAGATATCTTCCATCTCAAAGAAATCAAAGTCAACTGAAATCCTATGGCCTATTTGCAAAGCCAACCCGGTGCCGCCGGCTAAATAAAAATCGGAGAATTTATCTAATTCCTGAAGTATTTTTTTTGCTTCTGATGTAATCGCTTCGAGATGCATATTTTAATTTTTTAATTCCCAATAAAAGCGAAATAAGTTTTAGGGCCGGCTCTCTGAATTCCGTTTCAGGGGTTTCTTCAATTATTTTTTTTATCCTATTTTTTCCGTAAAAATCAATAAGCCAAAGCCAATGTTTCCATTTGCCAAAATTAACTGCGTTAATAATAACTCTTTTTTTATCCCTATCAAGGTCAAGGTTAGAAAAATTATAAGACCAAAATAAGGACTTAAAAAATAGAGGCATTTTCTTTTCCATACCTTTATTTTATCAAAAAACCCTGCTTTTTCAAGAGCGCCCAGATCAGTTTAGAATGGTTTTTCAGTCGGCGGCAAGCGGGGAACAAACTTATTTTTGGGAAATATTTGATGGCGGATTAAAAGCAAAGCTGAAGAAGAAAGCGTTCCGAAAATGACGAGTAAAATAAAAACCACGTTGAAACCTAGGGTACTGGCCATAATCCCGCCAAAGGCTCCGGCAATTCCGGCGGCAAAGCCGATACCGGTGCTCTCTAGACTCCAAGAAAAGGCCTCTCTGCCCTTATCTATGTGTCTGGTGAAAATACCTGCCCAAGTAGGGATAACGCAAGCCATGGCCAATCCCCTGATAAATTCCAAAGTAAAAATATGCCAGGGCTGAGTGGAAAAAATATAGCCTAAAGGGATTAAATTAGCGATATACATTCCGACAACTAAAAAAATAAAATCATCTTTCTCACCATGATTTTTATCCAGCTGATGGGCGATAAATGGCTGAGCAATTGATTTGACAATCCAATAGATGGCAGCGACAAACCCAACCATTTCCAAGCTGCCGCCTTTAATTTGTCCGATTAAAAAAATAGCAAAAATCGGACCGATCAAACCCCAGCCCGACTGGAGCAGAAAGTCAGAAGCAATTAAAATTTTAATAACCTTATTAATATTTGTCATAAATTAAAACTAAAACCAGAGTTTTCTCTGGTTAAAGTTTATCATCTTTAAAAATAATCTCCAACTTAAGAAAGCGCGTATTTTATTTTTTTTATTTTATACACCGTCTTTGTTGGAGAGGAGATAACAACTTCATCTCCAATTTTATGGCCTAATAATTGCTGACCGACCGGAGACTCATTAGAAATCATGCCTAAAGAAGGATTGGCCTCTAAAGTGCCCACTAAAGTAAATTCATCCATCTGACCACTAACCTGCACCATCACCGTCGCCCCTAAATTAATATTTTTTTGCTCTTCTCTGTTTGGCGACTTGATTAATTCGGCATTTTTAATTATATGTTCCAAGTCATTCAGCCGTGATTCTAAAAATTCCAGATCCTCCTGAAAAGCAAGATATTCGGGATTCAAATCTTCTGAATGCCAAATCTTAGGAACTTCGCCATTGGTTTTGGAGAGTTTAAGATTTTTTAAATCTTCGTACTCTTTTTTTGTCTTTTCCAACCCTTTTTTTGTTAAATAAAACTTTTTTGGAGCCATACTTTTAGAAAAATCCCCTCTCGAGGGGGATAGTTTTTATTTTTTATAATCTTTTTATTTATCCCCTCAACGAATCACTGCGCAAAAAATACCAGTCAAAGAAACCAATTTATAAGAGTTGGCTATCTTGATAAGATTTTTTCTTTGATTATCTATACTCAACATCTTTTTTTCTTTATTTTCTAAACTTTTCTTGCTTGTATACTTCAGTTTACAAAATCAAGAGACCTTGTCAAGGGCGCGAGCAATAGCGAAGCGCGAAGATGAAGCGGAAGCTTCATCGCCACTCAAGAGATTGGCGGTTTCCAAGTTTTGGGAATTATCGGCAGTTCTCCCACATGAATCTCAATATGTTTTACTCCTTCAGTTTTTCTTATCTCCTTATCAATAAAATTTTCAATACTCTCCAAATTGGGAGCAACGATACTCGCCATCAAATTGTATCTGCCGGAAATTTTTACCAAATGATAAACTAAAGGCGATTTCTCAAATTTGTTTAATAAACGGTTAACGGTAGCGCTGTCGGCTTCAATTTCAATATGGGCGCTAACCGAATAAACTTTATCCATATTAAGCATGCCCTGAATTTTCAAAACGCCGTCAGCAATTAAACGCTCCACCCGATTTTTAATCCCGACCGAGCTTAATCTGGTTTTTTTGGCGATATCAACAAACGATTTTCTGCCATCCTTGGCAAGATCCTGAATAATTTTTAAATCTATCGCATCTATTCTTTCCAGACTCCAAGGGGCGTAAGCGGAATAATTTTCAACCGAAAAATCAGCCAAGCCGGTCCTATCGCACAAAACCGCATATTTTATATCTTTTATTTTAAGCCGCTCTTTTACCGAACGCATCGCTTCCATCGCTCTTTTGTATCCCTTGCCGCTGACAACGTCATTGTCAATCAGTAAAACCTTTCTTCCTCTTACTTTTTCCTCTTCCAGCCCCTTTCCATCGTCATCCATTATAGTAAAAACTACATCAACTTTTTCTCCAAGCAGCCATTGATAGAGACCCTTTCCGTAGAACACGCCATCATCTTCCAATCCGACAATGCAACTTTTATCTTTGCCGAAATATTTTTTAATATCCTTACCGATGCCATTTATTAATTTTTGAATTGGTTTAAGACTTAAAAGAGTATTTTTCGTCATATTTTTTGACATATTCTTTTATTAATTGATCTCTTATTTTAGAATTATTTGAAGCAATTAACAAGTCAACTTTATCGTGCTGGCGCGCGGGCAAAAATTCATAATCCCGATACCGGCCGTCGGAATCAACGCTGACTATCTGACAACCGGCAGCTTTAGCTATCGGAAATCCGGGATCAACCTCTGACCTCGGTTCATTAAACATTACGTAGGCATCAACGAGGCCGCCGGCCAAATAAGCATAAATGAAAGAACCTCCCTGGGGATATAAAAGAGCTTTGGGATGCATATTTTTTACCATATCTCCGAAAAATTCCAAAAATTTGGCGGAATAAATCGATTTCATCATATAACTCGCTAAAACGATCGGTTCGGTCAGATTTTCCCTCTTTGAGGGCGAAATATTTTTTTCTTCGCCGGTTTTGATGTCTAATAAATAGGCTCTGCTATTTTCCATTATATAAAACTTTTCATTCAGAATGTCGGCGATTCCTGTGGCTATCGGCTTTTTCTCTTTATCGTAAAAGCTTAAAGCAGTGTACCAATTGTGTTCAAACCCTTTCATATAAAGCGCTGATCCGTCAAAAGGATCAATAGAACCGTAAAAATCATTGCCGTTTTCAATATCCCGAGCTTCAGGTTCAGAATAAATGGTCGCCTTAAGTTTATTTTTCTTTAAAAGGCTCCCTAAAATATCTTCTCCCACCCGGTCAATGCCGATTTCCAAATCTTCCGGCCGGTTAATGACCTCGCCTAAAACCTCCCGGCCTTGGCCGAGAGCTGCCCATTTTTTTACTTCTTTGACTGTTTCTGTCAGGTATTCAATTAAAACTTCTTTAATTTTTTCCATTTGCGCAGGTTTAATTTTACAATATCTCTTTTAAAACCGCAATAAGCCGTTCGGTATCTTCCATTGTGCCGATACTTATCCTTACCGCGTCTTTACCCTCATGATCAGGTTTTGGTCTGACTAAAATCCCCTTAGATTTTAATTTTTCCACTATTTCCTTCGGATTTTTTAATATCAAAAGAATATAGTTGGCCCGACTTGGATAAAAGAAAATTCCTTTTTCATTTAAAAATTTTTCTAATCTTGGCTTAGAAACTTCCATCACTTCCTTAATATACGCTTGCATATAATCAATGTCGGAAAGAGCCGCTAAAATAGCGGTTTTAGCAAACATATTTACATCATAAGGTCCCCTGATTTTTAATAATTCCTGAATGTTTTTCTCTTGTGAAATAACATATCCTGCCCTGCCTGCCACCAAGCCGAAGGCTTTAGCAAGTGTTCTGATAATATAAAGATTGTCATATTTTTCTATTAAGTCTTTGGCGGTAATTTTTGAGAATTCAAAATAAGCTTCATCGTGCAAAACGGCAATGTTTCTTTCTTTAGCTTTTTCTAAAATCTTTTCTACGTCGTTAATTGAGATAATACTGCCGAGAGGATTATTGGGATTACAAAGAATAATTAATTTTACTTTCGCATCGTCTGATAAAGACAAAATTTCTCCTAACGGCAGTTCACCGCTACTATTATATTTTGGCTCCAAAATTTCCGCCCCCTGAATGCCGGCCGATTGATAATGCATAGCAAAAGAAGGAAAGGGAATAATAACTTTATCGCCCTCGTCTAAAAACCCTCGACAAACAATATCAATTCCCTGATCGCCGCCGTTAGTCACCATTGCCTGGCCATTTTTTACGCCGGCGTATTCGGCAATTCTTGCTTCCAAGTCGCCATATTCGGGATAAACTTGAAGCCTCTCTGAATCAATAAATTTTTTCAAAGCCTCTTTAACTTTCGGACTGGCAGGGGTGGTTCTTTCATTAAAATCCAAAAGCAAGAAATCGTTAGAACTCCTTCCTTCTAAAGGCGGATTATACCGGCTCATTTTTTGGATTCTCGGCTTTATCATAAGCTATATTAAACCCTTAGTTGAGGGCAATTCTTTTAAAATTCTTTTATCTTTTGAGCAGGCAGTTTTCATTGCCTTGCCGAAGGCTTTAAAAAGAGATTCAGCTTTATGGTGCTCATTCTCGCCGATTAAAATCCTAACATGCAAAGTGGCCTCCAAATGCCTGACAAATCCCCAAAAAAATTCTTTTATTAAATCTGAATCCAATTCACCTATTTTTTCTTTCTTGAATTTACAATTAAAATCTAAATAAGCTCTGCCAGAGATATCAACCGACACCACCGAAAGAGCTTCATCCAGGGGAAAAACAAAATAGCCCGCCCGATTGATCCCTTTTTTATCTCCTAATGCTTGTTTAAAAGCCGCACCCAAACAAATGCCGATATCTTCCACCGTGTGATGCTGATCAATTTCAATATCACCCGAAGCCTTAATTTTTAAATCAAAAAGCCCGTGTTTGGCAAAACCGCTTAAAAGATGGTTAAGAAAGTTAATGGGCGTATTAATTTCAGCCTCACCCTTGCCATCAATATTTAGCTCAATTTTTATATCCGTTTCTTTTGTTTTTCTTTTAATAAAAGCCT
>CAYIJU010000008.1:0-12088 GCA_964363855.1 uncultured Candidatus Saccharibacteria bacterium
TCGCATTAACTAGTCTATTATCTCTCCCAAGACTATATGTATTAACAATAATCGAACCTCTTTTCACCAATCCTCGCCAAGTTAGTAGAGTAGAAAAATTACCTCTCAGGCCTCCAAAACGAGTATCATCCAAATATTTATAATCCTTTTTATCAACCCTTAAACGAACAAGGTCGCTTTTATAACGATTGGATAACTCTGCTAAGTCGTTCGTGTTGAAAAAACTATTGCGATAGAAGCTCGCAACATCTAAAGCTAAAAATAAAATTTTAGGTATTTCAATTTTAAACATGAAAACTAATTAAAAATTTTAAACTTCAGAATAGTTTATTATTTTGGCCATCGAGGGCTTCGTTGACCAGACGGTCGGCTTGTTGGTTTTTTGAACGGGGAATAAGAGTGAATTTAACTTTTTTAAAATCAGTTTTCAGATTCCAGACTTCAAAAAATAACGATTGAATTCTCGGTTCTGAAATCTTATACTCGCCATTCAATTGCCTGACCAAAAGTTCGGAATCGGATTTTATTTCAACTTCCGATGTTTCGGCTATTTTCTTGCCGAAAAACGCCTTAAACTTTTTTAAAGCGAAAATAGCGCCTTGATATTCGGCCTCGTTATTAGTCGCCTCTCCCAAGCATTCGGAGTATTCTTTAAACATCTGGCCGTTTTCATTGCAAAAAACCGCCCCGATAGCTGACGGTCCCGGATTACCCCTCGATCCCCCATCAATATAAATAGTAATTCTTTTCATGTTTTAAAATTTTTATTAAGACACTCTCTGAATTTATCCAAGTTTTCATTTTTGATTCTGAAACCTGCGGCCATGGGATGACCGCCATAAATTATCAGTAATTCTTGACAACTTTTCATCAGTAATACGGCATTAGTCCCCTTAGGCATTCTGACCGTACCTTGGCTTTCTTTACAGCCTTTTTTAAATATAAAGGCCGGCTTCTGATGCTTATTGACCAAAAGGGAAGCGATGACAGAGATTAAACTGTAATCCCAATTGCTGTCGCCCTCAAAAATAATCTTATCATTATTTCCCAAAAGCCTTTCTTCGGCCTCCTCAAAAACCACATCAACCATTCTCTTTTTTTCTTCTGATTTTTCAATTAATTTTTCCAAGAGACTATTTGCCTCGTCGGCAGACGATATTGTCAGCAACCTGAAAGAAGCGGGGAAATTATTTTCCACGTCACGAGCGTTCAGAACAGAAATCAATTTCTGTATTTTTTGATCAAACTTCAAATTATCTTCCAAAGAGTTTAAGAATATTTTTATCCCCGGCCGCCAAGAATTTTCCAATGATTTTAAACCCTCTAAAATAAAAATTCCATTATCGTCGGTTCTCGGCATCATATCAGCAATCGTCCCTAAAGCTGTAAGTTCTATCAAATCTTTTCTTAAGTTTTCCGTCATTTTCTTGCCCAATAATGCCTCAGCCAGCCTAAAAGCCAGTCCGCAAGCGGCAAGCCCCTTAAAGGGATATTTATCCCCTTTTTGCTTCGGGTCAACAATAATTTTTACCGCCGGCAATTTATCCAAAATTTCATGATGGTCAATGATAATTACCTCCAGCCCCAATTTCTTGGCTATTTTTACTTCCTGAAAATTACTGATACCGCAATCAAGGACAACCAATAGGGCGGGAGAAAACTTCTTTAAAATATTTAAACCGATTTCCGAAATGCCGTAGCCCTCGTTTTCCCGGCTGGGAAAATAAACCGCCTGGATTTTTCCTCCAAGATTTTTAATCGCCTCTTTGGCAATAATGACCGAAGTTACGCCGTCCAAATCGGAATCGCCGTAGATAATTATTTTTTCCTTATTTTTAACCGCTTTTTTTATTCTATTTGCGGCTTCTTTTAAATTCTTAATTTCCATAAGACTGACACTAATTTACGAATGACACCAATATCACGAATAGTTTTTTATTTCTGCGTCAACAGAAAATCGATATCATTTGAAAGATGGTCAATCCCTTGAAATTCTTTCACAAGAATCGATTTTATCTTTTGTTTAATCTCTGGTTTTACAAAAGTAATCGTCATCTCTTTTTCACCGCCGATACTTTCACAATCGTCTTCAATTAATATGTCGGGAATGATTCTTTCGGCAATATCTTTATACGTCTCCCCATTCTTTCTGTATAACACATGCCCTTCGGGAAAATTAAACTTTTTTAATACCGACTTGTCCTTCTTTACGTCAATTTCTGATTCGTGAGAACTTAAGTAAATAATCTCTATACCCTGCTGTTTCCAATAATTCAACTTTTCGACCGCATTGCCAATAGGCATATACGATTCATAATCAAAAATCGACTCTTCCCTCTCTAAGCTTTGTTTCACTCGTTCCTCCCGAGTTTTTCCCGCCGCGTTTCTATGCATAATTGTTGTCCCGTGTAAGAAAATTAATATTTTCATAAGAATACGGAAATTTATTTAATTTACAATTCTCTTTGGACGAAGATATTGATTTCTAAAATTTACCAACAAACAAAGATGTTTCCCCGACGCCTTAAGATACCTTAAAACTTGATAATAATCCTCTTTGGTAACGATGGATTTCGCCTTACATTCTACAAGTATTTTATCCTCAATTAAAAAATCTGCTTGGTTTCCTCCTACCTGTTCAGAAATGGGTAATTTCTTTTCGCGCTCAAATAATAATCCTTCTTTCCCCAGCGCTTCAGCGAGCGCGTCTTGATATTGTTTTTCTTTACAATATCTGCCCAAAGCATTATGTGTTTTAAATAAAATTCCGGTGATTTTATATGACAATTCCGGAAAAATAAGTTTATCTTTTATTAGTGTCATTGGTGTACATTCGTGTATTAGTGTCATAATATCCTAAAGCTTCCAGCCCTGGTAATTTTTCACCGGACAAAAAAGCCATCATGGCCCCGCCGCCGGTGGAAACATAAGAAAATTTTCCGAGTAAGCCAATTCTGTTAATAAATTCCACTGTTTCTCCTCCGCCAACTATTGAAAAGGCGCCGCTTTTAATAATCGCCTCGGCTATTTCTTTTGTACCTTTAGAAAATTGTTCTTCTTCTATTTTGCCCAAAGGACCGTTCCAAAAAACAGTTTTCGCTTGAGCTATTTTTTCGTTAAAGACTTCGAGATCGGCTTCAGGAATATCCAATCCCTCCCCCGCCCCGATTATTTTTCCCTCGGTTTTTTTATTAAATAATCCGCCGACTAAAATAAAATCAGCAAACTCTGAAAGCTTATTAATCAATTTTGATTTTGTTTCTACCTTAGCTCCGCCGATAATAGCCACTAAGGGTTTCTTCGGATTTTCCACAAGCTGTTTTAGTGTCTTAACCTCTTTTTCCAGCAATAATCCGGCTCCTGACGGCAAATATTTCGGCACTCCGACAATTGAGGAGTAAGCTCTGTGGCATTCGGCAAAAGCGTCGTTAATAAAAATATCACCGAGTTTTGCCAATTCTCTGGCAAAATTATCATCATTTTCTTCCTCTCTTTTATCAAGCCTCAAGTTATCTAATAAATTCATCTGTCTCCCCAACAATTCTGTCAATCTTTCAGCCACCGGCTTTAAACTCGCTCCTCCCGCCAAATGGCTGATTAAAACAATCTCGGCGCCAGCCTTGATTAAATATTCAATTGTCGGCAAAGTCTGTTTAATTTTAAAATCACATAAAATCTCCCCTTGTTTCGCCTGCCTGCCGGCAGGCAGGGAAAGAGGAACATTGAAATCGCAACGGACCAAAACTTTTTTACCTTTAAAATCAAACTCCCTTAGGGTTTTCATCATGTTTTATTTTATTCAACGCTTCGCCTAAAACACTTTTCAATTCTTCAACATTTACCGGTTTGCGAATTGGTTGTTTTTGGAAAGAGGTAGGCTTGGCTTGTTCAATTTTATTTAACGAAACCGATGGTGCTGGTGTTTTTCGCGCATCTTCTATTTTTTTTAAACAGGGCTTGCAATAAACCGGCCTTTTGCCGTCAGGCGGGAAAATAACTTTTGTCCATTTTTTGCAATTAGCGCATTGAGCATCGTATAAAATCGGACCGCTAGCTGGTGAAGCTGGCCTAGCAGCCGGCGCAGCAGAACTCTCTTCACCTCCAGTAGACCATTTTTGAATTTTCTCTTCAATAATTTCTCTAGGAGCAGCGTATTTTTCCCGAGAAACGCTGATAATTTTTTCCCGGCTACGTTCCGCAGGAGACTCAAACGGAGGCAAAGTTTGAGCGGAAAATGGCCTGGACGACAAGCCGTTTACCATAAGTTTTAAATAAATATTATATTTTGCCAGACCCACCAAGTCGGCAGCCATAAATTCCGGCAGAAATTCTTTTTCTAAAAATTCCGCATCTTCAGCTCCCATCCTAAAGGTTACAATAGTCCCAACGTTGCCGAAAACAGCGTCTCTGACCCTTGTGCTCTTTCCTGATGCAGTCATTTCTTCCAGCTGGCCGATGTATTGGTTGCCCAAAATTAACGCCAAGCGATATTTTCTGGCTTCAGACAAAATAGTGCAAAAAGCGTCAGTGGCAAAATTTTGAAACTCGTCAACATAGAGAAAAAAGTCTTCTCTTTTTTCTTCGGGAATATCAACCCTGGACATAGCCGCCAGCTGAAGTTTAGTAATAACCAAAGCACCCAACAACCGGGAATTATCTTCGCCGATTCTGCCCTTGGAGATATTAGCGATCAAAATTTTCTTTTCATCCATTATCTTTCTCATATCAATTTTGGATTTTACCTGACCGAT
Source organism: uncultured Candidatus Saccharibacteria bacterium (assembly GCA_964363855.1). GTDB lineage: Bacteria > Patescibacteriota > Minisyncoccia > Minisyncoccales > CAZWNE01 > JBBTTI01. The sequence goes on from CAYIJU010000008.1 coordinate 4,752, forward strand.
AATATTTCTGACCAAGGGGTTAGAAATAAACTGGCCAATTTTATTTTGAATAGCGGCCGTGGCCTCGGTTTCATATTTTTGAGCGTATTTGGCAAACTCTTTCAGCCAAAACGCCTTAATTACCGGATCGCTTACTTTATCCACGACCTTTGCCCTAAATTCAACATCAGCCAGCATCCGGTTCACCCCTAAAAGCGTAGAATTAGGATATTCCAAAAGCGATAAAATAGCATTATTCAAGATGTATTCCATTCTGGCCGACCAAACATCAGGCCAGATTTTTTTAAAAACACCCATTAAACCGGAAGCTACCAAATGGCGGTGTTCGGAAGATACTTTATCCATTACATTAAAAGCGATGGGAAAGTCTAAATCAGCCGGATTAAAATAAACCACGTCGTTAATCCTGCTTGGCGGGACAAAATCCAAAAGCCTTTCCGCCGCTTCGCCATGCGGGTCAATAAAGCCGACACCTCTTCCTTCCTGAATATCCTGAATTGCCATATTTTCCATCATAGCTGTTTTTCCCGAACCGGTTTTCCCGATAATATAAACATGCCGCCGCCGGTCGTCGGTTTTAATGCCAAACTTTTTTTTCTCATTGCGGAAAGTCGTTTCCGCAAAAAAATTTATTTCACCTGCCATAATTTAGAAGAAACCCCGTTTCTCACTTAGAAACGGGGTTTCTAAGTTTATTCTATCGGCAATTCCGGAGGAGGACCTTTTTTGGAATCCATCCGAGAAATTCCGGGCACAGGAGAGATCTCCCAAGATGGAAAATGATAAAGCGAGGCCAGCTCTTCGGTGTTTAACTTAAAAGTTCCACCCTGTTCCGGAAAAAAGGGAGACAATCTATTAATATAAAGCCTAAAAAGTCTCCGACACCTTAAATACATTCTTCTTTCGCGGATAAAATTTGCGTTAAGCGGCCGAAGAAGAAAATATTTTTTAATTTTTGTTAAAGTTCTCCCTAAGGGAACCATCGCATTAAGATTATTGGCCGTATATTGGCTGGAATAAACCATAGCTAACCGCCAATTGCCCTTAAACCAGATATCTCTTTTGCCAAGATAAATAAATCTGGCGGTGCATTCAAAAATCGGCTTAGCCATTTTCATTTCTATCGCGCTCAATATGTCCCGCTCGCCGGGAGTAAGTTTCATCTCCGGCGGGATAATGTCTTTTTCTTTCTTCTCTTCGCCAACCTTGCCGTGAATTAAAATATCCGATGCTTCCTGAAGCATTGATTTCGGTTTTGTATCTTCGTCCCTTCTGGCTAATTTATCTCTTAATTTTTCTCCCTCTTTGCGCCAAACGCCCAAAGATCCTTTTGTCGTAACTTTCCCCATAAATTTTATTTCATCAATTTCACCAACTGGTGCGATTAAAAATTGGATCCAGAGCTGTTCGCCTTCTTTGACCTTGGCCATGGCTTCCATTAACCCGGCAACCGGATCAATTCTCTTTTTTTCTAAAGCTTCTTTTTCGGTTTCAAATTGAAGATAGGTTTTGATTGGGTAGAAAGACGGCATAACCAGTTTGTAGTCCGCTCCGAACATATTCCATTCTTTATTAGGCAAATCCTGGGGCACGTATTTGGTATAATCATCAACCTCTTTGATTTCAATTTCCGGAAATTGAGCATAAATGCTTGATTCTATCTCATCACGAAAGACTTTCGGCGTCCGGATGAAAAAATGGGGCTCGCCGTTAATTGAGGCTATTTCCAAGCCAATAGAAAGCTGAACTTGGCCGTCTATCCATTTTTCCCATAAATCGGGCGGTTGATAAACAGAAGCGTGAATACTGGATAAAACAACTTCCATCGCCCTGATCGGCTTTAAGAGCTCTTTGGGCAGTTTGATTTCCAGCATGACGGATGTTTGTTGGGACAAAAAAATATCAACCCGCCACCAGAGCCAAAGAAATTTAAAAGGCCCCCACAAAATAAAAGGCAGGGGCGCCCACCACCAAGTTTTGATAAATTGAAAAATGGCAGAGAAGATAAAAATTAAATCTTCTCTCGAAACATCAATAAAAGGCATGATTTAAGCTTCTTGAATCTGATATTTTCCTTGAGGAGTGCGAGAAAAATATTTTTTGTTATTCAAATTTAAGAAAACAGTGTTTTCTTTGACTATTCTCTGTTCCAAAACTTTCCCTAAAATTTCTTCTTTAGATAACGGTTTTTTCCCATTCTTTAAAATCCTTGAAATCACGTCTTTAACTTGGCCGGGTTCATATCCCCACTCTTTTAAGGCGTACATCCCCCTGCCAACCAAAATAAATCTCGGATCGCGGATAAGCTCATTGTGGACAGTTTGAACCAAGCTCCCTTCTATCATATCAGCTACTCTAGTAAAATGAAGGGGCTCTTGTGTTTTTTTGAAAAGCAAATAAGCCTTGTCTTTGACGCCCCGCGGATTGATTTCCGGCCAATCTTTCAAGCCGAATACTCCTTCAGAATTTTTCTGGATTTTTTTAGAAACCTCAAGATATGATTCCAAAATTGAAGTATTTTGAGAAGCAAACTTAGCAAGCTCTTTTAAAGATAAAGGGGTCTTCGCCTCTTCTAATTTTTGATAAAGCAAGGAAATAGTTTTTTGAGCTTTTTCCAAGGAAGCTGCGCCCGTGGCCCATAACGGATGAAAATCTCTATTGGCGCCGAAACGGACAAAGCCATTGCTTAAAGTAAGCAAAAAATAAATTTGGTTTTGCCATTTTTCCTCTCCCAGCTCTTTAAGTATGGCGTCTTCTTTTCTTAAATCGCCGACTTGCTGAAAGTATTTTTTAATGTTTTGAAAAACTGCCTGATAATTTCCGGTTTTATTTTTTATCTCTTCTAAAGCGCCATCTTGAATCTGGCGAACTCTTTCTCTGGTTACGCCAAAACTCTCGCCCACTGCTTCAAGGGTTTTTCTTTCGCCGCCATTTAATCCAAAACGCTCCAAAATCACATCCTTTTGTCTGGGAGATAAGTCGGAAATTAAGTCCTGGCAAATTTTTTGATAACTAAAGTTTGGCATGTTTATTTATTTAAGCATTTTTATGGATTGATGTCAAGATCGGGCTGGCGATGAAAATTGAGGAATAGGTTCCGGTAATAATTCCCAGAATAAGAATCAGAGAAAAATATCTTAAAGTTTCTCCGCCGACAAAAAATATCGCCAAAAGCACTAATAAAGTGGTCAGAGAAGTATTAATTGACCTGACCAAAGTCTGATTTAGGCTGTCATTGACTATCAGCTCAAAAGCCCGACTGCCGCTGCGGGAAATATTTTCCCTGATCCGGTCAAAAACTACGATAGTGTCATGCACCGAATAGCCCAATATGGTCAAAAGACCGACGACTATGGGGATAGTCACTTGAATATTATAAAATTTTCCTAAAAGAGAAAAAACACCCAGGGGAATCAAAACATCGTGAAGAAAAGCGACCAACGCCGCCACTAATCCGTACTGCCAAGAAGAAACCGGCCGGGAAGATTTCCGAAAAGCAAAGGCGATGAAAAGAATAATTGCGAATAAAACCAGGAAAATGAAAATGAAAGTCTTATTCGTCAGCTCTCTGCCGATTGTCGGACCAATTGAATCAAAACTTTTTTCTTCAACTTGGCCGTTAAATTTTTGCAATAACTGCCGATGAATTGCCTCATCAATATATTTAACTCGCAGAATCAAATCGTTTTCGCCGGTCGGCTGGACAGTAATTTCTCCTAAATTCAAATCAGCCAATTTGTTTTCCACTTCCTGATTAGTCGGCCGGTCATTCTTAAATTCTAATGTTAAAATGCTGCCGCCCGTAAAATCAATGCCGAAATTCAGCCGATAAAAAATCAAAGAAAAGAGGCTGGATATAACCAGAATCCCGGAAAGAATATAATAAATTTTACGATATTTAACAAAATCTACTACCATAATATTTTATATTTATTTATCTTAGAATCCTGAAAAAGTTTCAAAAGATTTCGGGTAACAAAAACCGCTGAAAACATACTGATTAAAACGCCCAGAATAAGCGTAAAAGCAAAACCTTTAACAAAACTGGTGCCGAAAGTAAAGAAAATTGAGCTGACGATTAAAGTGTTTAAATTACTGTCTCTGATAGACGGCCAAGCCCGGCGAAACCCCTCTCCGACGCTGATTAAAAAACTTTTGTCTAATTTCAATTCTTCTCTCATCCGGGAAAAAATCAAAACATTGGCATCGACTGCCATGCCGATTGATAAAATAAAACCGGCGATTCCGGACAATGTCAAAGTAACCGACATTAATTTAAAAATAGCCAAAATCAGCACAACATAAATGGCCAAAGCCAATGAAGCCAAAACCCCGGGCAAACGATAAAAAATAATCATGAAAGCGATAACCGCTAAAAATCCGAAGATACCGGCGCTAAGAGATTTTTCCAAAGAAACTTTGCCTAAAGTCGGACCGACTGTTTGCTGAGAAATTAATTTTATCGGGACGGGCAAAGCGCCGGCGTTTAAGTTTTGAGCTAATTTTTTTGCTTCGTCAATGGAAAATGATCCGGAAATTTGAGCTTTGCCTCCGGAAATTTTCTCATTAACAACGGGCGATGAAAGCGGAATTCCGTCAACGTAAATTGCCAGCTGTTTGCCCACATTTTTTTCGGTTAAACCCTCAAAAAGTTTAGCCCCTTCGTCATTAAATTCTAAAAGCACTAAGGGTTTATAAATTTGCTGGTCAAGGCTTACTTCCGCTTTTTTAAGATATCGGCCGGTTAAAAGAGTGGACTGGAAAGGGTCTTCTTTATTTTCCTTAATAATTTCATCGAAATTAGTTTTTTGCTCTTTAAATTCTAAAAACGGAGTTTTGCCTATTTGTTTTATGGCCTCCGCCGGATCAATAATACCGGCTAATTCTACCACCAATCTTTCTTTTTGGACCTGAATAATCGGCTCGCTGACGCCGAAAAAATTGACCCTTCGCTCAATCACATCCCTTAAGCCGTCCATTACCGGCCCTTTATCTTGCTTGGCAATACCGGAAAGATCGGCTTCATAAACTAAATGCATGCCGCCCTGCAAATCCAAACCTAACTTAAATGGGACATTAAAAAAATGAGGAGCTCCAACCCCAAATTCCGCATTTATGTAGTCGGCTCCCTTATTCCAAGCTGCGGGATAAACCAAAAATCCGGCAAAAATTGCCAGAAAAAAAACAACGGCTAAGGTAATATAAGTTCTCCTGTTTGACATTATAAAAATTATATCTCATCCTCCCCAAAAAAGCAACCTATATTTATTCGACTTCGGGAGTCGAATAATTATTAACTAACTTCTGATAAGCATTTTTGATGAATTTTTTGCCAATATCAAACTCGATTTCCGAAAAGGACTTCTCTATCTCGTTTAAAATTTTTTCCTTATCATTCCCTAAAACTTTTGCAAAATACCACTCGCCGCCAATTTTTTCCTGGAGCATTAACGCAAATTCTCTAACCATAAAGGCATGTTTCCAATAAAGATCTCCTGGAGTCCATTCCATCAACCTCACATACTCTTTAATTTTTCTTCTTATCTCATTTTTCATATTATTCCCCGTGAATTTTTTAACACTTAGAAACACTTAGAAACGGGGTTTCGAAACCCCGTTTCTAAGTTATTCTAATAATAATTTTTCTAATTCTTTCCGCTCTTTAATGTTTTTTAATGATTCTTCTGCAAAATTTTTATAGCTATCTATATTATTAAATTGTCCAAAAACAATATCCTTTTTACAGAATCCCTCATCGATCTTTCCATTCTCCTCGAGATATTCTTCCCAACTTGATTTATAAAGCAGGCTATTAATTCCGTGAACTTTATTATTTAAATTTATGTAAGCGCTTAGATGAAGCAAATATTCATCCGAGTCAATGCGAACCGCCTTAAACGGTCCTTGAAGTAATGGGCCACTGCGTTCATATTTTTTATTGAAATACTTAGAATAACCAAGTCCCAATCTATGCATAAATTTTTCTATTCCTCGATCTGCTGTCTGCTGAATCATAAAATGAAAGTGATTAGGGTTTAAACAATAACAAATAAAATCCGCTAATTTCTCCGACTTAGAAACGGAGTTTCTAAGTGGATTATTTTTACGAAAAGAGGCGGCATAAATACCGCCGGTCGGAGTAAGTGTATTAAATTCAGACATGCTCTGAAAAAATCTGCCCAAATCTTTTTGGTCGACGAATATATCTCGCTTATCTACTCCCCGATTAAAAATGTGATAGTATTCTTTGTTTGCGAATTGAACTTTTCTCATGATCAAGATAATTATAGCACTTAGAAACGGGGTTTCGAAACCCCGTTTCTAAGTTACTAAGTTAACTTTTGGGCAAAGCGTTGTAATTTTTCGGAAGATTCTAATTCTAAAAATTCTTCCGGTAAAAGCCATTTAAATTCATCGTGTTCAAAACTTAATTTAACGTCTGCTTCATCGCATTGAGTTTTATAAGCAATGGTAACCCAGAATTCTTTATTAGGAGCAACATGAGCTTCCACATCAAACGGCTCTATCTTTTTAATAGTTATACCCGTCTCCTCTTTAATCTCTCTAATAATTCCTTTTATGGGATCTTCGCCAAAAACCAGCTCGCCTCCCGGTAAATCCCAAGACAACGGCTTAGCCGGCGCGGTTTTTGATCTACGCAAGGCAAGAAATTTCCCTTCCTTATTCAAAATAATAGCCTTTTGGCTAACCCCTATCTTCTCCATATTATTTTCCGTGGCATTTTTTATATTTTTTTCCGCTACCGCATGGGCAGGGATTATTCCTCCCCACCTCTTGCTTGGGTTGAGTTTGAATTTTTTGAGGTTCGGGTTGAACCTTCATGGAAACTTTTGACATAGCGTCGGCAACCATTATCTCAAATGTTTCCAATAATTTCTGGAACATTTTGTGCCCTTCATTTTTGTATTCCACTAAAGGATCCTGCTGGCCGTAAGCTCGCAGCCGAACTGAATCCCTTAAATATTCCATATTTTCCAAATGTTCCACCCAAAGCATATCTAATGTCCTTAAGGCGACAAACTTAGCGACTTGATTAAAATTATCTCCCAACTCTTTTCGCTTTTCCTCAAACTCTTCAGCTTTAAACCAATTTTCAGTTTCCAACGATTCTTTTCTTTTTCTGTAAAATGTTTCCCGATGCTTGTTCAAAACATCATCGTATTCCAAAACATGTTTTCTGGCGTCAAAATTTAAGCCTTCAATTTTTGATTGGGCGTCTTCAATCGCTTTTGAAATTAATCCCGACTCAATCGGCTCGTCATCGGGAATTTTCAAAAACGACATCATTGATTTTATTTTTTCTCCGCCAAAAATCC
>CAYIJU010000009.1:0-11777 GCA_964363855.1 uncultured Candidatus Saccharibacteria bacterium
TGCCGAAAGAAAAAAAGATTAAAATAAAAGATGGGAAAAGAAAAGTGGTGGAAGAGAAGATTTATCCCGGTTATGTGCTGGTAGAAATGATGGTAACCGATGATTCCTGGTATGTTGTCAGAAATACTCCCAATGTTACCGGTTTCGTCGGCGCCGGCACTACTCCGGTACCTGTTTCTCAAGAAGAAATTGACAGTTTAAAAAAGCGGATGGGCGTGGAACAGCCTCAGTTCAAAATCGGGGTGGAAGTGGGGGATTTGGTTAAAATTACCGATGGCCCTTTCAAAGATTTTGACGGCAAGGTTTCCGAGGTTGATCCCGAAAGAGGCAAAGTAAAAGTGTTAGTTAATATGTTTGGTCGAGATACCCCCGTAGAATTAGATTCATTACAAATTAAAAAAATATAATTTATGGCAAAGAAAATAAAAGCAATCGTAAAACTGCAAATTCAGGCAGGAGCTGCGAACCCAGCTCCTCCAATCGGCCCCTCTTTGGCCCAGCACGGAGTTAATATCTCCGAGTTTTGCCAAAAATTCAATGAAGCCACTAAGAAACAAGTCGGTTGGAAATTACCCGTGGAAATCACGGTTTTTGAAGACAGAACTTATGCTTTTGCCTTAAAACAGCCGCCGGCTTCGGAATTATTAAAAAAAGCGGCTGGCATTGAAAAGGGTTCGGGCGTTCCCAATAAAACCAAGGTGGCAAAAATCACCCGGGCCCAATTGCAAAAAATTGCTGAGCAGAAAATGCCGGATATGAACGCCGATTCTCTCGAAGCGGCCATGAAAACCATTGCCGGCACCGCCCGCAACATGGGTATAGAAATCATCGGTTAATAGTGACAAAATGTCGAGTCTATCTAACCCAAAAACAAAAAGATTGAGCTGGGACGAAACTTTTATGAATCTGGTTTCAATTGTCTCTAAAAGGACGGCCTGTAAGTTTCATGAAGCGGGCATAGTGTTTGTGGATAAGAATCATCGGATAATTTCTCTCGGCTATAATGGACCGACAGAGGGTGATTATCATTGTCTGGAAGTCGGCTGCGCTAAGGTTGACGGAGATCCGGAAACAAAAAAATTGCGCCGCTGCCGCGGCGCCCACGCCGAAATAAACGGCATCATAAACGCTCAAGATCCGACAAGATTGCGGGGGGCGACTGCGTATACATTGCTTTTCCCCTGTTATGATTGTATGAAAGCTTTTAATAATGCCGGCATAAAAGAGATTGTCTACGCAAACGAATATAAGCGGATTCAAGCTGGCGGAGAGAAATACGAAGAGGAAGATGAGGCCTGGGAATTAGCTGAAAAAAGAGAGATAAAAATCCGAAAATATGAAGGAAAATTTTTAGGATATGAATAAGCGACATCCGGAATACCAATATCTTGATTTAATGAAAGAGCTGATTGATAAAGGCGCAGAACAAGTTGACGCCGGCACAGGCATTAAAACTTATAGTCTTTTCGGCCGGCAGTTTCGTTTTGACTTATCCGAGGGTTTTCCTTTATTAACTACTAAAAAAGTTTTTTGGAAAGGGTTGCTTTACGAGCTTTATTGGTTTTTGAGTGGCCAGAAAAATATTAAATATCTGGTTGATAACGATGTTCATATTTGGGATGATTATCCTTATCGCATTTATCGTGAAAAAATAGAAGCGGGCAAGGAGCTGGAAATGACTAAAGAAAAATTCATAGAAAAAATCTCAAAAGACAATAATTTTGCCGAAAAATATGGAAATCTGCCAAAAGTTTACGGAGATATGTGGCGCCACTGGCCGGCAAAAGATGGCAGGAATATAGACCAACTTAAGTGGATGGTCCAAACTCTGCGGAAAGATAAAAGCGCCCACAACGCCGTCATCAGCGTTTGGAATCCCGAATATCTTTATGAAATGGCCAAACCCGAAGATGCTTGTCGCTTTCCGATTTGTCATAATATGTTTCAAGTGAACCAGAATAATGGCAAGCTTTCCCTTCAGCTTTACCAGCGTACGGCCGATGTATTTTTAGGAGTGCCTTTCAATATAGCCAGCTATGCTTTACTGACAATAATATTGGCACAGATAACCGGAAACAGGCCAGGAGAGTTTATCCATACTTTCGGTGATATTCATTATTATGAGAATCATTTAGAAGCCGTAAAAGAGCAATTAAAGAGAGAGCCTAGGCCTTTTCCGACTATAAAATTAGACCCAAATGTTAAAGAAATAGACGATTTTAAGCCAGAGAGTGTAGAACTTATCGGTTATAATCCATACCCGCCAATTAAAGCAGATCTTACTCCGGTTGGCGGTATTGTAACTAAAGGCTGGAAAGAATTTGTGCAAAAAGATAAAAAATAAAATATTTTTTAATTATGTTTCTTGGTGCAAAAGAGTTATTACAATTAGTCAAAGAAAGAAAATTAATGGAGGGGCTTTGTGAAAGGGAAATGACGGCTCCCGAAGGTGCTGGTTTTGATATTAGGATAGGGGAGTTGTACAAAATAACGGGAAAGGGTTTTATGGGGGTGGCAGAAAGAGAAACGCCGGGAATGGAGCTTTTGGCAAAATATGAAGAAGGAAAAATTGTCAAAATAACTTTGGAGCCGGAAGTGTATTATTTGATGAAAACAATAGAAAAGGTGAATATGCCTCAGAATCTGTTGGCGATATCTACTCCCAGGTCAACTTTATTCAGGTCCGGAGTTTATATTTTCGGCGGACAAGTTCCTCCGGGGTACTGCGGAGAATTATCAATGGGAATATATAATTTCAGAAAAGAACCCTTTGAGCTGGAAATGGGGGCGAGAGTCCTGCATATTATGTTTTCCGAAGTGAAAGGCGAATCTAATTTGTACCGCGGCCAATGGCAGGGCGGCCGAGTTACCACCGAAAAAAAAGAAAAACAAGTTTAATTTTTTAATGATTATTTCTATTATCGTTGCTATGGGCAATAACCGGGTTATTGGAAAAAACAACAAGCTACCTTGGGATTTGCCGGCTGATATGGATCATTTTAAGAAATTGACATTAGGGAAGCCGGTAATTATGGGCCAGAGAACTTTTGAGTCAATCGGCAAGGCCTTGCCCGGCAGAACCAATATAATTTTAAGCCAAGATAAAAATTTTAAGGCAGAAGACTGTATTGTCGCTTATTCCATAGAAGAGGCGCTGGAAAAAGGGAAATCTTTTCCAGAGGTGATGATTTGCGGGGGAGTATCGGTTTACAAGCAATTTTTGCCCCTGGCTGACAGGATGTATCTGACTTTAATTAAGGACGACTTTGAGGGAGATGCTTTTTTTCCGGAGTTTGACTGGCAGGATTGGCAAGAAGTTGAGAGAGAGGATCGCGATAAATATAGTTTTGTAACTTTAGAAAGGGCGATGAGAAGACCAGCAATGGCTGGCGACTATCGGCAAAAAAGCCGACTTTAAAATTGAGAATAACGGCTCAAAGCAAGAATTTTTGAAACAAGTTGAAAGAGTAATAAAAGATGCCTCTTAACAAAGAGGCATCCCTAAAAATTGCGCTAAGGGCGACAACCGGGCAAAGACGTCTGCCAGTTCTTCCCGTATTTGGATTAGAGGAGATGACTTCTCGAGCTCTTGGCGAGCTTCTTCTATCTCTTCCAATACTTTCTCCACGCAGTATTTAAGAGTGTGGCGTTCGCGAGGATAAATTCCTGTAAGCATTTGTTGGAGGTCGTAAATTGTGCCTTCCTCGGGTACCGGGCCGTCCCAGCGCTTATGGGTGTTGAATTTGACGGTTTCGCATTGGCAGCGTTTTTGCATGCAGTAGGGGCAGAGCCCCGGGTATTTATTGCGGACGGCAAACCCTAGGTCTACTCCCGCAAAAGCGGCGGCAAGGAAAAGCCAGTCGCACAGCAAGATAAAATCGTGTGGCTCGCCAGTAAAAGCTATTTTTTCGTCTCCAAATCTTCGGCGGATCAGTTTTTCCATCTTATTAAGGAGCGACAATGGGCTTTGGCGGCTTCTTCGCGCAGAAGAGAGCAGCCGCGATTGAAACCGGGACGTTGTTTCCATGGCTGTGCCCTCCTTTCACATAGTTCGTGATATAATACTACCACTTTTTATTTTGGCGTCAAGGGGCGACCCTTTTATTTTTTTGAAAAATTAGTATAATTTAAATATGATCAAAAGTTCTTATCCCGGGAGATTCATCGTTTTTGAGGGGATTGATGGATCGGGCCAATCAACGCAGTCAGAGCTTTTGTTTAAATATCTTAAAAGGCAGGGTAAAAAAGTTTATTTAACTTCCGAGCCGAGCCAATCTTTAATCGGAGGATTAGTCAGGTCTCAGCTTCAAAATCACTGGCAGAGCAATCCCAAATGTCTTCAGCTTTTATTTACGGCCGATCGGTCTTTTCATTTGGAAAAAGAAATAATTCCGTTGCTAAAAAAAGGAGTGACGGTAATTTGCACCCGTTATATTCTTTCCACTTTAGCTTACGGGAATATAAATATTAAAGATGGCAAATGGCTGACGGATATCAACAAAAAATTTATCTGGCCGGATGTTACTTTCTTGCTGAAAGTTTCTCCCAAAATCTGTATTCAAAGGATAAAAAAAGAAAGATTTCACAAAGAGTTGTTTGAAAAAGAAGAAAAGCTGGCAAAAGTTTTTAAAAACTATCTAAAATTTTCCAAAGAATTTACGGGAATCCGAATTATCGATGGCGAAAAGCCGATTACAGAAGTTTTTGAGCAAGTTAAAAAATATGTCTGAAAATATAGCAAAAATTGTAGATCAGACGTTTTTGAAAAAAGGGGCAGGGGAGGATGAAATAAAAAAGGTTTGCCAGGAGGCCAAGGAATGTGGATTCCGGGCGCTTTGCATTTATCCGGAACACACTAAATTAACCAAAGAGCTGCTTAAAGATTCTGGCGTGAAAGTAACCACTCTAATAGATGCGCCGACTGGAGCCAGTTCGCATCAAGACAGATTAGAGGCAATAAAAAAATCGAAAAATGATGGTTCTGATGAAATTGAGTTAGTAATGAAAATAGACGATTTTAAGAATAAAAAATACGAAGAGATTTCAGATGACTTGAAAGAACTTTGTAAGATTTTACCGACCAAAGTCATTATCGGCTCCGGCTATCTAACTGATGAGGAAATAAAAAAGGCCTCGGAAATGGTCAAGGATTCTGGCGCGATTTGCGTTAAAACCGCCACGGTTGACGACCCCTTAGATAATTTAGAACTGAAAGAAAAAGCCAAACATATAAAAATTATGCGAGAATCAGCTCCCGGTATTTTAGTTAAGGCCTCGGGCGCTGTCCGCACATTGGCGGATTTAAAGATGATGGTTGACGCCGGCGCGGATATTATCGGCACGAGCTCCGGCGTTGAAATTATTGAGGAATCTAAAAAATAAATGACATACAAACCAACAATAGGTCTTGAGATACACATCGAACTTAATACTAAAAGCAAGATGTTTTGCTCTTGCCGGAACGACCCGGATGAAAAACAGCCGAATATCAACATTTGTCCGGTCTGCACAGCCCAGCCCGGAACTTTGCCCGTTATCAACGAAGAAGGGGTTCTAAAAGCAATAAAAACTGGCCTAGCTTTAAATTGCCAGATTCCGGAATATTCTAAATTTGACCGGAAGAATTATTTTTATCCCGATTTGCCAAAGGGTTATCAAATCAGCCAGCTTTACGAACCATTATGCAGAAACGGATATCTTAAACTAAAAGAAACGGAGTTTCCACTTAGAAACTCCGTTTCTAAGCGCGCTAAGAGTATAAGGATAAGAGAAGTCCACCTAGAAGAAGATACTGGCAGACTAATTCATGAAAAAGACCTGCCTGCCGGCAGGCAAGGTTGCTCGCTGGTTGATTTTAACCGGGCCGGAGTTCCTTTAATGGAATTAGTGACAGAGCCGGATATCGCTTCGGCTAAGGAAGCGAGGCAATTTGCCCAAGATTTGCATCTGATTATGCATTATCTTGATGTTTCCGACGCTGATATGGAAAAAGGACAGATGAGAGTTGAAATTAACTTATCCATTTCAAAAAGTAAGGAATTAGGTACTAAGACAGAAATTAAAAATTTAAATTCTTTTCGTTCAGTAGAGCGAGCAGCTGATTATGAAATTAAAAGGCAGACGGAATTATTGGATAAAGGAGAAAAAATCATTCAGGAAACTCGCGGCTGGGATGATCTAAAAGGGATAACGGTTAGCCAAAGGGAAAAAGAGTCAGCGCATGATTACCGATATTTCCCTGAGCCAGATTTGCCGCCTTTGCATTTTACAGCAGATTTTATTGATAAGATTAGGTCAGAAATTCCCGAATTACCCCGACAAAGAAAAGAAAGATTTATCAAAGATTACGGGTTAGACGAGAAAAATGTCGATGTTCTGGTTTACGATAAAAACTTAGGAGAGTATTTTGAAACAGTTGCTAAGGGCTTATCTTTTGATTTAATTAAATCAGCGGCAGATTTTTTAATCAACGCTGAAGTAAAAAACTATAATATCTCGCCTGAAAATTTTTCACAGATGATAACTTTGATAAAAGACGGAAAAATATCTAAAACGACAGCCAAAGAAATTTTGCCCGAAATAACAACAAAACAGCCCTCGGAAGTTATAAAAGAGAGAGGATTGGAGCAGATGAGCGGCGAAGGAGATTTGGAAAAAATTATTAAAGAAGTTATTTCACAAAATCCAAAAGCAATGGAAGACTATAAAAAAGGCAAAACTAACGTTCTGCAGTTTTTAGCCGGCCAAGTAATGGCCGCAAGCAAAGGACGGGCTAATCCTAAATTAGTGGGAGATATTTTGCAGAAATTTCTTAGTTAATTTTTTTGCTTCTTTTTGAGTTTTTAGCCAAATAATTCTCTTATCTTTTTTGAACCAGGTCATTTGGCGCTTGGCATACTGAATAGTGTGTTGAATAATTAAATCTTTGGGGTTGGGCAGGGACCATTCTTGATAACCGATTATCGGCACAAGAAATTTTCTTGCTTCTTTTTCCAATCCAAGCTTAATCATTTTTTCTACTCTTTGCCCGATTCTCGCTTTAAGTTCATTTTTGGGTAGCCTTAATCCAACCATTAATACCGGATAAGGCAGAGGGTTTTTCTTTAATTCGGGAATTGGTTTTCCTGTTTTCATCACGATTTCTATGGCCCTAATTAATCTTCTGGGATTATTTCTATCTATTATTTTCGCCCTTTCTGGGTCAATTTTTTTTAATTTTCTAAATAATTCTTTAATGTTTAATTTATTGAGGTTGAACCTCAATAGTTGATCGGGTTTGACTTCAGGGATGGTAATCCCGTCAATCACTGATTGAATGTAAAAACCGGTACCGCCGCAAAGAATCGGCAATTTTTCTTTCTTAAAAATTTTATTTATAGCCCGAAGGGCTAAATTTCTGTATTGGGTAACAGTAAATCTTCTTTTGGGAGAAACGACATCTATAAGATGATGGGGGATGCCTTCCATTTCTTTTTTAGTTATTTTTCCCGTGCCGATGTCCATACCCTTATAAATTTGGCGCGAATCAGCCGAAATCACCTCGCCATTGAACTTTTTGGCAAGCTTAACGGCTAAATTCGACTTCCCCGAACCCGTCGGTCCTAAAACTACAATAAGTCGTTTAAGATTTTCCATCTTCGTTTTTTTTCTTTTATAGGGATATTATCTTTTAATTTAAAGGCGGCAGTGCCGGTGCGGGAAGAATATTTAGAAATATAGGCCATATCATATTTTATTTCCTTAAAAAGTTTTACCGTATTTTCAAATTGTTTTTTTGTTTCTCCGGGAAAGCCGACGATAATATCCGTGGAAAGATTGATATCGGGGATTTTTTTTCTGATTTTTTTAACTAAATTTTTATATTGTAGAACCGTATATGGCCTATTCATTGCTTTTAAAATTTTATTATCGCCCGATTGCACGGGCAGATTCAAATAGCGGGCTATTTTTTTATGTTTAGCCATGGTGTCAATCAACTCATTGGTAAAATAAGCAGGATGAGGCGACATAAATCTGATTTGGAAATCTCCCGGAATATTACTCGCCATTTTCAGGAGTTTTGCGAAATTTACACCTTCTGAATTATAATCATTAACGTTCTGGCCCAAAAGCCAAATTTCTTTTAAGTCATTTTTTACGGCATTTTTAATTTCTGTTAATATTTTTTTGTGAGGTCGGCAAATTAAGCGGCCTCGCGTTAATGGTACAACGCAATAGCTGCAGTTATTGTTACAACCGTTAGAAATTGGAATATAAGAAGATGGTCTGTCGCTAAGTAAAGTTTTTTTATTCCAAATTTCATCAAAAATTTTGCGGAATTTTATTTTATCCGATTTAAGGATACATCCAGTTAATACAGTTTTTATTTTTGGATTTTCTGTTTTTAGTTTAATCAGTTTTTGACCGATGCCAAAAACTCTATCTGTCGCCGATTGTCTGACCGAGCACATATTAACCACAATAAAATCGGCTTCATTTATTGTTGAAGCCGCAGAATAACCTTTTTTTTCCAAGACTGAAGAAATTCGTTTGGAATCAGACTCATTCATTTGGCAGCCATATGTAATAATCCAGTATTTTCGCCTATCGTATTTCATCTTTTTTTTCTTTGATAAAATAACGCCATTGTTCCAAGAGTTCAGTAAAGAGATGAAACGGCATATCAATTAAAGCCGTGATCATAACCATAACTATATTGAATCTCGTCCATTGCCCGGAGAGCCATTGCCCTAAACGTAAAAATGGCAAAGAAAAAGAATCAAATAAAAAAGAAAATAATCCGCCCCTTTCTTCTTCAACAGAGAGCTCCTTAGCTCTCTCTCTGATTTTTGCTCCGGCAAAAAAGATAAGAGAGAAGAAGATGATAAATATTATTTTAGACATCAATCCAAAACTTAATTTATCCATAGACCATAAAATAAATTTGAAAGATATAAAGAAAGTAATAAGATAGACAATAAAGATCATTGCGCTTAAAAGAAATCCCCGTTTTTTGGAAGTGTAAATTTTATAATTATCTTTTTTTTCTGTTGTAAAAATTATTTTGGTAGTTTCCATTATTACTTTTTCTAAATTGCTTTTCTTCGGGGGCTTGATGCTAAGAACCATAGCAAACATTAAAAAAGGAGGGATAATGATACTTAATCCTAGAGCTTGCAAATTAAGCTGGTGATGCAAAATATATATATCAACGGGAATTTCGGCGATGAATGCCAGCACCATTTTAGTCAGAAAAATTGAAATAGTGCTGAAAATAGCTGCTTTTTTTAATCGGGAGCTTAATTTATGCAATCTTTTGGAATAAGTTTCTTTTATCGCGCCCTCCAGAGTTCCGGTATTCAAAATCATTTCCTGCGCTTTTTGAGGGTCGACAGAAAGGACATCGCCCAAAATTAAATATGGAGTATCATATCTTTCTAAAATCTTATAGAATTTTCCGGCCAAAGGGTGGGTGAGGTCTTTTTCAATAGTCTTCCAGATTGAATAGATATTTTGGCTGATTTCTTCAAGCCGGAGTTGCGGTAAATTGAACCAATCGGGATATTTCTCTTTTAAGAGTTGATAGCTGATGGTGTTTTTATCTAATTTGAACAGAGCTTGCTGCACGCCGATTGAAATTTGAGTATTTTTTTCGCTGTCTATCATGCCGGCCGGGGCAATTATTTTTTCCCGCATTGATTCTTCCATAAATTCAATCAAAGCCCGTTCTCGGCGGTTGGGCTCTAAAATTTCTTCCACTTCGCAAGCTGCCAAAGAAAGCAGCCAGTCATAAAGCTGAAATTTTATTTTTTCTCCGCTAATGGCGTGGCTCTTCTGAAGAATAAAAATATATTTATCAAGAATCCGTTGGACATCTTGAATTTTCGTTTCTTCTATTCGGTCATTTGGAAAATATCCTCCGCGAATTAGTTCTAAAACAAAAGATTCGGCTAAATTTTCGCCGGTTTTTGTCAAAAACAGCCTTCTTTTCAAAATTCTTTCTATCCCGGCTCTTCTGAATAAATGTTCTTCCCGCCAATCAATCACTCCTCGGATTTTTTCGTAAAAAACCGCCACTTTTGAGGCAACTTCGTCCACATGAATAACCGCCGTTCCTTGTTTGGCCGGTTCCAGACCCCTTTGCCAGGCTTGGTAGCGCTGGATTAATTTTTGCGTTTGTTGAGATATAATCATGCTTCTAGCTTAACTTTTTTTATGAATTTGCTCAATTTCATTGCTCCTAAGTCACCCTTTCCTCTCTGTCTTACGCTAATGGACTTTGCCTTAACTTCTTTATCGCCGATAATCAAAATATAGGGAATTTTT
This sequence comes from uncultured Candidatus Saccharibacteria bacterium, assembly GCA_964363855.1. Taxonomy (GTDB): domain Bacteria; phylum Patescibacteriota; class Minisyncoccia; order Minisyncoccales; family CAZWNE01; genus JBBTTI01. The sequence goes on from CAYIJU010000009.1 coordinate 10,306, forward strand.
TGCATTTCAGCTTCTCGAATGCGTTTGCCGAGAGTCATATCTTCTTTGGCAATTTCCGCCCTTATGCTAATTTCTTCCAATTGTTTCAAAATATCTTTGGCGTATTTTGATTGCGATTTTCCGATATTAATTATTTCCACCTGAACAGGGGACAGCCAAAAAGGAAGATCGCCGTTTAAATGTTCAATTAATATCCCGATAAATCTTTCAAATGATCCGAAAATAGCGGCGTGGATCATGACCGGTTTTTCCCTGTCTCCTTTCTCGTTCGTATATTCTAAATTAAATCTTTGCGGCAGTTGAAAGTCCAGCTGAATAGTAGCTAACTGCCACGATCTTCCGATAGCGTCTTTTATATTTATATCAATTTTTGGTCCGTAAAAAGCTCCGTCTTTTTCTTTGACTCCATAAATTATTTTTTCTTTTTTGAGGGCGTTTTTGAGATTTTCTTCCGCTTTATTCCAAATAGGTATTTCTCCCATAAAGTCGTCGGGGCGAGTAGAGAAAAAGAATTCAGGCTTGATTTTGAATGCCCGATAGTATTCTTTCACCATTTTCAAAAGAGTGGAAATTTCTTTTTCTACCTGGTCTTTGGTGGCAAATATATGAGCATCATCTTGAGTGATAGCCCTAACTCTGAATAGGCCGTTGAGCTCGCCGGATTTTTCATTCCTCATAACCCTGCCAATTTCGGTGTATCTGATTGGGAGTTCTTTATACGATCGCGGTTTGGTCTGATAGATTTTAATATTAAACGGGCAATCCATCGGTTTGAGGCAGTAGGTTTCTTTTTCAACATCAAAATAAAACATATTGTCTTTATAATGATCCCAATGCCCGGATGTATCCCATAAAATTTTCTTGGCAAGCTGGGGAGTTTGGATTTCTTTAGAGCCGTATTTTTTTCTTAAATTTTTTCCAAATTTTTCCAGTTCATTCCAAAGAATCATCCCTTTCGGATGCCAAAATGCCATTCCTGGGGCTTCGGGATGAAAGCTGAATAAATCTAATTTCTCGCCAATTTTTTTATGATCTCGTTTTCCGGCTTCTTCTTGGAGCTTGATATATTTTTCCAGTTCTTTTTTTGTTGTAAAAGCCACGCCGTAAATTCTTGTCAGCATTTTATTTTTTTCTGAACCCCGCCAGTAAGCCCCGGCAAGTTTAGTCAGCTTAAATCCGTCAAACGGGATTTCCTTTGTTGAGTCAATGTGAGGGCCCTTGCATAAGTCCGTAAATTCGCCACTTCGGTAAACATACAGAGGCCCGTTCTCTGTATCTTTTATAAGTTCAAGTTTATATGGCTGGTTTTTAAATAAAATATCTGCCTTATCTTTGGTAATTTCCTTTCTTTCAAAAGTGATGTTTTGCCGTAGTAACTCTCGCATTTTCTTTTCAATTTTTAGCAGGTCGCTTTCGGAAATAGGGAAGGGAAAGTCAAAATCATAATAGAAGCCGTTTTCAACCGCCGGGCC
>CAYIJU010000010.1:0-3364 GCA_964363855.1 uncultured Candidatus Saccharibacteria bacterium
CAAATTCCCCCCGATTACGGGCGATGAAGCTTCGCTTCATCTTCACCCTTCGCTTCGCTCGGGTAGTAGACAACATCTAAATTTTAAGATAATATTTTATTATCTGGCCCCATCGTCTAGCCTGGTCTAGGACACGAGATTCTCATTCTTGGAACAGCGGTTCAAATCCGCTTGGGGCCGCCGGAAAAGCTTCTTTTCCAATTGGGGCTCTTTAAATGAGCCCCTTTTTTTATTACAATTAGATTATGCAGAAGATTAAAACTTTTATTTTGGCGGTGGCCACTTTGACCGGGACAATTATCGGCGTCGGTTTTTTTTCTTTGCCCTACATAACTTTACAGGTCGGCGTTTGGGTAATGCTGGCCTATTTTTTGGCATTAGGGTCTATTTCAATTTTACTTCATGTTATTTTCGGCAAAGTGGCTTTAAAAACTCCTGATTTCTTGCGCTTCCCGGGCTATGTCAAAACCCATCTCGGAGAATCGGCTGGAAAATTAGCGCTGGCTACCACAATTTCAGGACTTTTCGGGTCTATTTTAGCTTATTTAATTGTCGGCGGGAATTTTTTAAGCGCCTTGCTTTCGCCAATATTCGGTGGCGGAGAAATAATTTATGTTCTATTGTATTTTTTTACCGGAGCTTTTTTGATTTTTTTTGGAATAAAAATTATTTCCAAAATTGAACTTTGGGGGGTAATTATGTTTTTTATAATTCTCATTGTCTTTTTTATAAAAGGGTTTTCTCAAATAAAATTAGTGAATTTGTTTCCGGCTGTTGACCATTTATCAATGGGATTGGGTCATTTTTTTCTTCCATATGGCGCTATCCTTTTCTCCCTTTCGGGCGCAGGGTTGATTCCCGAAGTGGAGGAAATGCTCGGGGGCAGGAAAAATTTATTAAAAAAGGTGATTATCGCTTCTCTTTTGATTTCAATCTTGGTTTATTTGTCTTTTGTTTTTTTAATTTTAGGAATTTCCGGAGCAAGCACTGCTCAATCATCTTTAACCGGCTTGCGCGATTTTTTAGGCAAGGGTATGTTTTCCCTCGGGCTATTTTTGGGAATTCTGACTACTTTCACATCTTTTATCGCCTTGGGGCTTAACCTAAAAAATGTTTTTCATTATGATTTAAAAGTCGGGAAAAATTTAGCCTGGCTGATAACCTGTTTTGTTCCCTTGATTTTATTTTTGGCCGGGATAAAAAACTTTATTTCCGTGATATCTTTTGTCGGCGGAGTAATGCTGGGAATAGACGGGATTCTAATTTTACTGATGTATGGTAAAATAAGCAAAAAGAAATTTTTGATTTATCCTTTAAGCTTAGTTTTGTTGGGCGGCATTATTTATGAAATTATTTACTTCTTAAGATGAACATTTGGCTTGCCATTTTAATTTTTGTTGTTTCCACTTTTTTTATAACCGTTTCCAGTAAAATGGTTGTTTCTTCGCTTTCTTATATCGCCAGATTTTTAGGCTGGAAAGAATTCATCGTCGCTTTTTTTATGATGGCTTTTGCCTCTTCCGCTCCCAATCTTTTTTTGGGTATTATTTCTGCTGTTCAGGGTATTCCCGAGCTTTCTTTTGGAGATGTTATGGGCGGAAATCTTATTGATTTGACTGTAGTCATGGCCATAGCTGTTTTTATGTCAAAAAAGGGGTTGGAGGCAGAAAGCCGAGTGGTTCAGTCAACCGCTATTTTTACCGTTATTTTTGCCCTTATGCCGTTCTTTCTGGCAATAGACGGAGTTCTGGGCAGACTTGACGGTTTTGTCTTAATTTTATCTTATTTTCTTTATGCGGCATGGCTTTTCAAAAAAAAGGAAAGATTTGCAAAGGTTTATGAAGAGAATATTTCTACAAAATTTTCGTTCTTTTTAAAAAATATAGGATTAATTATTTTGGCAACCGCTATTTTATTTTTTAGCGCTCAAGGAATTATAAAATCAGCAATGTTCTTTGCCGATTCTTTCCATATGTCTCTGGGTTTAATCGGGATATTAATCGTCGGATTGGGAAATTCTATGCCGGAAACTTTCTTCTCTCTTATTTCGGTAAAGAGGGGAGAGACTTGGATGATTTTAGGGAATCTAATGGGCGGAGTGGTCAATACCGCCACTATGGTGCTGGGGATCGTGGCTTTAATCCAGCCTATTGCTCTCACCGATTTTTCGCCATTTTTAATTTCCAGATTCTTTCTAATTATCGCCACCTTAGTTTTTCTGTTAGCCATCAGAACCGGCCATAAAATCACCAAAAAAGAAGCTTTATTCCTTTTAGCAATTTATATTGTCTTTCTCATAGTTGAAATCTTGACAAAATAAAAAGGAAAGAGTTTAATTGACGCAGGAGGTGTCAAGTGAAAAAATTTAATAAGGATAAAGAGAAGTGGGATAAGATGTGGTTTTTAGCTCTTTTTCTCTTGGCTGTATCGGGTTTTGGAGGAATCATTTTTGAATCCTTCTATCGTCAGCAGGGATATGTTATCAAACTGACCTTCTTTTTTATTTGGGTTGGTATTGTCATTGGATCAATAGTCTTTGTTGGCATATGCGATACAAAGTCCAAAAAGTAGCGATTTGCGTCTTGGGCGGCTCTATGAAAAACTAGAGCCGTCGTTTTTTTTGTTCAAATTTATAGGTTGTGGTAACATAATAATATACTCGAGAACACTTCTCGTAGTACATATCTTTATGCCGAGCAAACGACCGCCATTAGTTGCTGGAGAAATATACCATATTGTAATCCGGGCAATAGAGGGCTTGAAACTTTTTCGCGATGAAAAGGATTATTTTCGGATGATCCACGATTTATTCGAATTTAATGATCAAGATCCGACTTCTTGGAATTATCGTCAAAATTATCAAAACTACGAGAAACGTTCTCGTAGTATTAAAAAAAGGAAGTTGTTGGTGGAAATTTTGGCGTTTTGTTTAATGCCAAACCACATTCATTTGTTATTAAGACAACTTAACGATGGCGGAATCAGTAATTTTATGCGAAAGCTTGGGGCTGGCTATAGCGGATATTATAATAAAAAACATAAAAGGAGCGGGCATTTGTTTGATGGAAGATATAAATTAGTTCATATAAAAAATGATAAGCAGCTAATGACTGTATTTGTTTATATTCATACTAATCCTGTGGCAATAATAGTTCCGGGTTGGAAAGAAAAGGGGATTAAGATCGGTGATTTTCAAAAGGTGTCAAAATTTTTAGAGGAGTATCGGTGGTCAAGCTATCTAGATTATTTAGAAAATAAAAATTTTCCGTCTTTAACTAGTAGAGAATTTTTAACTGAATTAATGGGAAGTAACCAAGATTGCCAAAAATTTGTTAGTGATTGGCTTCAATCCAAAAAAGAGTTA
>CAYIJU010000010.1:3464-11749 GCA_964363855.1 uncultured Candidatus Saccharibacteria bacterium
TCTTTTACCAAAGAAACTACCCAGATAAAAGATAATTTAAAACAGATTGAAGAGTCGGTAAAAGATGTTTCCACTTTTCAGGATATCTTTAAATCGCCTAAACTACGGGGCCAATGGGGCGAGGCCAGCTTGGAGCATATTTTGTCCCAGCATTTTCCGCAGGAACTTTATAAAATCCAGTATCTTTTTTCTTCGGGCGAACAGGTTGACGCGGTTTTAAAACTGCCCAACGGCCGGGTTTTGCCGATTGATTCTAAATTTCCTTCAGAAAATTTTGATAAAATGATCAACGCTGCGACTGATATTGAGAAGAATTTTTTCAAAAAAAACTTTTTAGAAGACGTTAAAAACAGGATTCAGGAAATCAGTTCAAAATACCTTTTACCCTCGGAAGGCACGACCGACTTTGCTTTAATCTATATTCCGGCCGAAGCTATTTATTATGAAATAATCAACAGTCTAGGCAAAGAAATGGATGTGGCCGCTTTTGCCTGGTCTAAAAAAATTATCTTAACCTCGCCGAACACAATTTATTTAACTCTGCGAACAATTGAGCATTGGTTTAAAGACACTCAAATTTCCAAACAAACGCAGGAAATTCTAAAGAAACTGGCCAAAGTCCACCAAGACGCCGGCAAACTGATGGACGATTTTAGGAAGCTGGGAAGTCATATAAAAAACGCTTCGGGCGCTTACGAAGATTCTGAAAAACGGCTTTCCTTACTTGACGACAAGGTAGAAAAACTGGTAGAAATAGGCGAGACCAAACAGCTCGTTGACGAAAAATAATCAATTTGCTATATTAGAAAATATGTTGGCTGTGATTAAAACCGGGGGAAAGCAATATCTTATTTCTCCCGGACAAAAAATTAAAATTGAAAAATTAGAAATTGAAGACGGCAAAGAGGTTATCTTTGACGAAGTTTTATTATTAGACCAAGACGGAAAATTGGAGATCGGATCTCCATTTATTAAGGGAGTTAAAGTAACGGGAAAAGTGATAGGGCAGGGAAAAGCCAAAAAAGTGATTATTTTCAAATATAAAGCTAAAAAACGCTATCACCTCAAAAAAGGCCACCGTCAGAAATTTACTGAAGTGGAAATAAAAACTATTGACCTCAAGTCTTAGAAACTTAGTTTCTAAGCTAGGAAACTAAGTTTCTTATTTTCGGCCTTCTAGAGCCGAAGAGATAGTTTCTTCGTCGGCGTATTCCAGCTCGCCGCCGACTGGCAGACCTCGCCCAAGGCGAGTTGTTTTTTTCTTAAAAGGCTCCAATAATCTTTGCAAATATAAAGTCGCGACTTCGCCTTCAGTGGTAGAATTTATAGCCAAGATAATTTCTTCAATTTCAGGATGTTCTTTTAATTTTTCTTCAAATTCTTTTATTCTTAATTTCTCAAAAATAAAATATAGGCCTTTGTATTTTTTTGTTTTTTCAATCGCTTCTAAGTCGGTTTCATTCGCCACAATACAAAGAAGAGATTTATTTCTTCGGGCATCCGAGCAAATCAGGCATAATTTTTCATTAGATTCAAACGGATTGAAACAAGAAGGACAGATTTTAACTTTATTCCGGATATCTGCGATGCTGTTCAATAAGTCTCTGACCTCTTCTTTTTTCAATCCCAGTAAATAAAAAACAAAACGGCTGGCCGTTCGAGTCCCGACCGTTGGAAAATTGGAAAACAAATCAATTAATTTTTGAATAGTAGGGGAGTGCATTATTCTTCAGAGTATCTTTTTTCTAAATTTCTAAAAGTGACTGTTCTTTCATCGAAATAAACTTCTGCTTGGCCAACCGGACCGTTGCGGTGTTTAGCTATGATAATATCAGCAATTCCTTTTTTCTCGGTTTCCGGCCGGTATCTGTCTTCGCGATAAATAAACATAACTACGTCGGCATCCTGTTCTATTGATCCGGATTGTCTTAAATCAGCTAAGCGGGGAATTTGGGGAGATCTGCTTTCAACTGCTCTTGATAACTGGGAAAGAACCAAAACCGGAATATTTAATTCTCTGGCTAAAGCTTTTAGTGCCCTGGAAGCCTCTGTCACTTGTTGGACAGGCGGAGCATCCGGATTAAACGGTTCAACTAATTGTAAATAATCAACCACTACTAACCCCAGTCCTTTTGAAGCTTGCAAGCGCCGGCACATAGCTTTCATTTGCAAGATAGTTGGCGAGGCAGCATCATCAATATAGAGCGGCGCTTCCGATAAAACCGACATCGCTTCCCTAATTTTAGTAAAATCATTATCTTCGCCTTCATGAGATAATTTTCCGGTTCTTATTTTCCATAAGTCTACCATTGAGATTGAAGAAATCAACCTGTCAACAATTTGATCTTTGGACATTTCCAAAGAGAAAACTCCAACCGGTATTTTTTCATTAATAGCGACATTTAACGCGAAATTCAAAGCCAAGGCTGATTTTCCAAGAGAAGGCCTGGCGGCTAAAATTATCAAGTCGGATTTTTGCAGACCGGCCAGAATATTATCTAAAGCCGAAAAGCCGGTGGCTAATCCTCTTAATCCGGCGCCTTGTTTTGATAACTGGTCTATCCTGGTAAAAGCATCTTCCAAAGTAGTTTTGACCAACACAAAATCTTGACTTAGACCGCTCTGGGCAATGCCAAAAATTCTTTTTTCAGCCTTGTCCAAAAGAACATTAATGTCTTCGCTTTCGTCATAACCTAATCTTGAGATATCGTGAGAAGCGCTGATTAAGTCGCGCAGAATGCTTTTTCGATGAACAATTTTCCCGTAATTTGCGGCATGGGCCGGAGTAGCCACCATATTTATCAGTTCAGAAAGATAACTGCTGCCGCCGACTTGCTCTAAAATCCCTTTGTCTTTTAACCGGTTGGAAACTGATAAAAGATCAATCGGTTCTCCTTTTTCAAAAAGTTCCCGGCAAACTCTGTAAATATCCTGATGAGATTTTTGGTAGAAAGAATCAGGGGCTAAAATATCAGCCACTCTTATTATGGCGTCTTTGTCCAACAATAAAGAGCCTAAAAGCGATTGCTCGGCTTCAATTGATCGAGGAGGAAGTTTGTCTATTAATTGCTCTGGCATGTTGAGATATTAACCATATCTCAAATTACCACAGCCAAAAATAAATGACAAGTTTGGCGATGAAGCTTCGCTTCATCTTCACCTTCGTCCCGCTTCGCGGGGCTCGGTTTTCAACTTTGGGCCAGATTTTGTATCTTCTATTGAATATCCTAGTTTTTTAATTTCCTCTCTCATCTCGTCAGCTTTCTGCCAATCTCCTTCTTTTCTAAGTTTTTCTCTGTGGTTGGCTAAGCCAACCACAGACTTTGGGACTATTTCTTTGGATTTCGGCCAAAAAATAAAGTTAAAAAATTGATCAATTTGCTTTAGAAATTTCAAAACATCTTTGGCGTCCAAAGAATCTCTTTGTCGCATTAAATCAAAAATTATCGCTATTGCCTTTGGCGTATTAAAGTCGTCTTCCATAGCTTTGTTGAAGTCAGACTTCAACAAACTTAATGACGACTGTTGAAGTCTGACTTCAACAGTTTTTTTCTTTAATTTAGCGACGAATTCGTCAATCCGTTCCAGCTCTTTCTCGGCTTGCAAAATAACTTTCTCGCTGTAATCAATAGGGGAGCGATAGTGTGATTTAATTATTAAAAATCTTAAAAGGCGGGGCGAGTGATTTTTGAGAAAATCTTGGATAGTAATGAAATTCCCCAGTGATTTTGACATTTTCTGGCCATCGACGGTTAAAAATCCGGTATGAAGCCAATATTTTACCAAAGGTTTTTTACCGGAAATTGCTTCCATTTGGGATATTTCAGCTTCGTGGTGGGGAAATATCAGATCTCTGGCGCCGCCATGAATGTCGTATTGTGCTCCAAAGAATTTTTCAGTAATAGCTGTGTCCTCAATGTGCCAACCGGGCCTACCGTCTGGGACGGTAGGCCCGTCCTGAGCAGAAGCGAAGGACCACTTTGGTTCTCCGGGTTTAGAAAATTTCCATAAGCAAAAATCTCCTTTGTTTCTTTTTTTAACGCTTTCGTCAATTCGGGAAACTCCATCTTCGGCCCGGAGAACCGTTCTCCGCGAAAGTTTGCCGTAATTTTTAAATTTAGAAATATCAAAATAAATACCGTCTTCTATTTGGTAGGCAAAGCCCTTTTTCAAAAGTCGTTCTGTTTGGCTGATAATTTCTTTAATATAATTCGTGGCTCTGGCGTATTTTGAAACGCTGGTTATTTTAAGAGCTTTAATATCTTTTAAATATTCTTTCTCAAAATCTCTGGCTAATTTTTGGGGCGAGATATTCTTTTCTGTAGCGCGGTTAATAATTTTATCGTCAATATCGGTAATATTTTGCAAATAAAAAACATCGTATTTTTTTTGGCGCAGATATTTCACAATCATATCAAAAGCAACATAGGTTTTGGCGTGGCCTAAGTGAGAAAAATCGTAAACCGTCGGCCCGCAGGTAAAAAGTTTTAACTTTTTATCCTGAGCACCAGCGAGGGGCTTCAATATTTCCTTTTTCCGCGATAGAGTATTATAAAGCTTAAGCATTTTTTTATTTTAGCACTTTTTGGGAATTTGTGGTAAAATTTTTAAATGGTCTACGATTTGTTAGCTTTTTTAAGTAACTGGGTTATTGATTTTATTTTAGCTTCCGGATATTTTGGGATTTTTGTTTTGATGCTTTTGGAAAGCGCTTTAATACCCATTCCTTCCGAAATAATTATGCCGTTTTCCGGTTTTTTGATTTGGGAAGAAAAGCTTTCCTGGTGGCCGGTGGTTCTCTGGGGGACAATCGGAAATTTAGCAGGTTCTCTTGTCGCTTATTATATCGGACGTTACGGCGGCCGGGCATTAGTTTTAAGATACGGAAAATATATCTTGATTTCATCAGATGATGTGGAAAGAGCTGAAAAATGGTTTAATAAGTATGGGTCCGCCAGCATCTTTTTTTCCAGGCTATTGCCAGTAGTCAGAACTTTTATTTCCCTGCCGGCTGGAATCGCCAAGATGCCGATTTTTAAATTTTCTATTTATACATTTTTCGGCTCTTTAGTTTGGTCAATTATTTTGGCATATGCCGGGCTTATTGCCGGAGAAAACTGGAATAATTTGGAAGTTTATTTTCGAAAATTTGATTGGGTTATATTAGTATTAATAATTTTAATAGTCGGTTATTATTTATATGCAAAACTTACCCACCGTCATTCGGCAAGCCGTTAAATTTGTTTTAGTCGGCGGTTTAAATACTCTTATTGATTTAGGGGTTTTGAATTTACTTATTTTTATAACAGGAATTGCGTCGGGTTCGGGGTATTCTATTTTTAAGGGAATCTCTTTTACGGTTGCGGTGATTAATTCTTATTTTCTAAATAAACTTTGGACTTTCAAAAGTACCGGCAGAAAATTTTTACAATTTTTTGTAGTCAGTTTAATTGGTTTTGGAATTAATGTCGGAGTAGCTTCTTTAGTCGTAAATTTTATAGGCAATCCGTTTTTGCTTTTAGGAATATCCGACAAACTTTGGGCAAATACTGGAGCTCTGGCCGCCACGTTTGCGGCTATGGCTTGGAACTTTATGGGATATAAATTTATTGTTTTTAAAAAATGAGAAGAAATTTCAGAGGATTCACCTTAATTGAATTATTAGTGGTTATCGCCGTAATCGGCCTGCTTTCCAGTATTGTTTTGGTTAATATGGATTTGCCGGCCCAAAGACAAAAAGCCAGGATTGCCAAAACTTTAGAATTCAGCAGTTCCGTCCAGAACGCTTTGGGTTCGGAAGCGGTAGGGATTTGGAATTTTGACGATTGTACGGCCACAGATCTCTCCGGTTTTAAAAATAACGGTACGATCAATGGAGCTACTTGCAGTAGCGATACTCCTCAAAAAATTGTGGGTGCCGGACAAGGAAAAAATTCCTTGAGCTTTAATGGGGTGAGTGATTATGTGAGTGCCGGAAGCACCAATGTTCCTACCGGAGATAAGCCTATAACATATGAAGCCTGGGTTAAAATAAATAAGTATACCACCGGAGGATCCGGGGCTAGTATGGTTGTTGGTCGGCTGTATTCTGATCCCCACGGTTTGCTTATAAGTTCTACGGGACTTGTGGGAACCAGAATTCTTAACGGTTCAAACGATAATTATTATTATTCTAATAATGCTATAAGCAAGAATCTCTGGCATCACATTGCATTATCTTATCAATCAAGCAAAGTAAATATTTATATTGACGGGGTATTGGATAAATCCACAGCTACTGTAGCTGTCCCGGGAATATCAAGCGGTAATATTCTTATGGGAGAATTCAATGGCGGAAGTTGGTATAATGGCCTGATTGACGAAGTTCGCATTTACGGTCAAGCTCTAACATTGGGCCAAATTCAAAAACATTACGCCGAAGGTTTGGAAAAACATAAAAACTTTGTAATAAAATAATTGTTTAATACTTATAAGAGAGTAGAGACCCGATCTCTATTAATTTAGTAGATTGAAGTTATATGCCTTACAGAAAAGAACAATTTGCTAGTGGTGAAATTTATCATGTTGCAGTGAGAGGGATTGATGGAAACCAGATTTTTAAAGATATCGATGATCATTATCGAGGAATTTTTTCTATTTATGAATTTAATAACGCAAAACAAGTGGTTATCCAAAAACGGCGAAAGGCCAGAGCTCGAGAAAAAGAACAAATTAAAAAAATTAATCAAGAATTCTCAAAAATTTTAACTAAAGCCAAAGCGAGTAGAGATCGGGTCTCTACCGACTCACGAGATAAATTTGTAGAAGTGTTGGCTTTTTGTATAATGCCAAATCATTTTCATTTGCTTCTGAGGCAGATTAAAGATAATGGAATTACTAAATTTATGGCAAAATTTGGTATTGGTTACGGAGGATATTTTAATAGAAAGTATAGTCGCAAAGGGTATGTGTTTCAAAATAGATTTATTGCTGTTCATATAAAAAATGAAAAACAATTAAAAATCGTTTTTGTTTATATCCATGTCAATCCTATATCTCTTATTGAACCAAAATGGAAAGAGGCGGGGATCAAGAACCTTAAAAAAATTCTTGAATTTTTAGAAAATTATAAATGGTCGAGCTACTCTGATTATATTGGGAAAAAAAATTTTCCTTCAGTAACCGATAGAGAATTTATGTTAGAGATAATGGGTGGCGAAAAGGGATGCATAGAATTTGTTAAGGATTTAGTAAAATATAAAGGTAAAATTAAAGAGTTTTCTGAATTTGCGTTAGAATAGTAGAGATCGGGTCTCTACCGACTTTTGAAGAATTATGAGTAATTTAGTTTTATATAGAAAATATAGGCCGCAGACTTTTGCCGAAGTAATCGGCCAGGAGCACGTGGTTAAAACTTTAACCAACGCTCTTTCGGCTAATCTGATTTCCCACGCTTATTTATTTGACGGTCCCCGCGGTTCGGGCAAAACTACTATTGCCCGGCTTTTGGCTAAAGCCTTAAATTGTCAAAATAGAAAAGAAGGCGAAGCAGAACCATGCAATAAATGTCCTTCTTGTTTAGAGATTAATCAGGGGAATGCGATGGATATAATTGAAATTGACGCCGCCTCTAATCGAGGCATAGACGAAATAAAAGAATTGAAAGAAGGAATAAAATTTGTCCCGACAAAATCAAAATATAAAGTTTTTATTTTTGATGAGTCGCATCAGCTGACGAAAGAGGCTTCCAACGCTCTTTTAAAAACATTAGAGGAGCCGCCTTCTCACGCTATTTTTATTTTAGCCACTACCGAAATCCATAAAATGATTCCGACAATTATTTCCCGTTGCCAGCGGTTTGATTTTAGAAAATTGACGGTGCCGGAAATTATAGAATCGCTGGAAATAGTTTCCGGAAAAGAGAAAATAAAAATAGAGAAAGCGGCTTTAGAATTAATTGCCTTGAATTCGGCCGGAGCTATCCGCGACGCCTTAAGCCTGCTAGACCAAACAATAACTTTTGCCGGGGATTTGGGCAGGGAGCTCAAGGCGCAGGATATTAAAGAAATTTTGGGGTTAGTGGAAACAGAACTGATCGCCCAGTTTTGCGATTTTTTGGCTCAGAAAAAACCGAAAGAAGCTATTGATTTTTTAAACGAAGCGGGGGACAAGGGATTGGATTTTCAGGAATTTGCCAAGGCTTTGATTAATTATTTAAGGCAGGTTATGCTGTCAAAAATAAGCAGTTCGCTTGTTGTCGGTTTGACCAAAGAAGAATTTGAAAGAATTAAATCTCAAGCGGCAAT
>CAYIJU010000011.1:0-11123 GCA_964363855.1 uncultured Candidatus Saccharibacteria bacterium
GGAAAATCAACTTTAGCTGACAGGTTTTTGGAATTGACAGGAACCATAGCCAAAGATAAAATGCGGCCCCAATTTTTAGATATGATGGATTTGGAAAGGGAAAAGGGGATTACTATCAAAATGCAGCCCGTCAGAATGGAATATCAGGGATATATTTTAAACCTCATAGATACGCCAGGGCACGTGGATTTTGGCTATGAAGTTTCCAGGTCTTTGGCCGCGGTAGAAGGAGCAATTTTATTGGTTGATGCCACTCAAGGAATTCAGGCTCAAACTATCGCTAATCTGGAGCAGGCAAAAAAACAAAATTTGGTAATTATTCCGGCAATAAATAAAATTGATTCGCCCCAAGCCAGGGTCAAGGAGACGAAAGAAGAACTGGCTAATTTATTAAATATTCCCCAGGAGGAAATTTTTGAAATTTCCGGAAAACTAGGCACAAATGTGGAAAAACTTATTGAAGCGGTAATTAAAAAAGTGCCTGCTCCAAAAATTGAACTGGAAAAGCCTTTAAGGGCGCTAATTTTTGATTCAAAGTTTGATGCCTTTAAAGGAGTGATAGCTTTTATCAGAGTAATTGACGGAAAGCTTTTGCCTAACAATAAAATTTATTTATTACAGACTAAGTCTCCGGGCGAAGCCAAGGAGGTAGGTTTTTTCAAACCGAACTTAGAAACGGCCAAAGAATTAAACGCCGGTGAAATAGGTTATGTGGCTACGGGCATCAAGGAACCGGAGAAAGTTACCGTCGGCGATACTATAACTTTTGTTAATATCGGCGATATTCAGCCACTGCCGGGATATAAAGAGCCGAAACCAATGGTTTTCGCCTCTATTTTTCCGGAAAATCCGGAAGATTTTGAAAATTTAGCTTTAGCCCTATCTAGGCTAAAGCTGAGTGACGCTGCCTTGATTTTTGAGCCGGAAACTAAAGATGCTTTAGGCCGTGGTTTTCGTTGCGGGTTTTTGGGAACATTGCATGCTGAAATAATTTCCGAACGGTTAAAAAGGGAATTCGGGTTAAGCTTGATTGTTTCTGCTCCTTCAGTAGTTTATCGCATTGTTAATAACCGCGACAAAGAAATTTTTATTTATTCTTCCAGCGAGTGGCCGGATCCCGGTCAAGTTAAAGAATCCCAGGAACCGTGGGTAAGATTGGAAATTATAACGTCTCCGCAATATTTAGGCAAAGTTTCCGATCTTTTAAAAAAATCCGGCGGGAAACAAATTGAAACGAAATATTTCAGCCAAGAAAAATTATTTTTGACATATGAGGCGCCTTTAAGAGAAATTATTTCCGGATTTTTTGACAAATTAAAAGGCGCCAGCCAGGGATTCGCCTCAATGAATTACGAAATCTTGGGATATAGAAGAGCTAATTTAGTAAAATTGGATATATTAATTGCCGGCAGAAAGGAAGAGGCTCTTTCTCGAATTATTCCAGAAGAAATTGCCCAAGAGCAGGGGAAGAGATTGGTTGAGAAATTAAAAGAGGTTATGCCTTCCCAAATGTTCGCTGTGCCTTTGCAGGCAGCCATCGGGGGAAAGATTGTCGCCAGGGAAGATATCAGCGCAAAAAGAAAAGACGTAACCGGATATTTATATGGAGGCGATTATACCAGGAAGAAAAAGCTTTTGGAAAAGCAGAAAAAGGGTAAAAAAGAATTAAAAGAAAAGGGGCAATTGAGCGTTCCCCCGAAAGTGTATTTGGATATGTTGAAAATTTAGAACAGAGGTGCTAAAAGTAAAATAACCATGCTAAAAACCACCATGGAGATTAAAATGATCCAAGTAACTCTAAAAATTGTTTTTGATTTTAACTTTAACTTCATCGCATATTTATGGTAACAAAAAATAGGAGAAATAAAAAGGGGGCTCTTCAAGATATTTTCTTCGCCATTTTTTTAGGGGTTTTGGCTATGGGGTTCATCGCTTTTTTTATTATTTCTGATTTCAGAATAACCCAGAGGAGAAAAGAAATGCTCAGCCAGATTGATATTTTGCAAAAAGAAATTCAGGCCACGCAAGAAAAAAACGATAAGTTGAAGGCTGGGATAACTCAAATCGGAAAAGATGTTTATTGGGAAGAAAAAATCAGGGAGCAAGGATTTAAAAAGCCGGGAGAAGAACAAGTGGTGGTTTTGCCGCCGGAAAAAGGCAGTTCAACCGCCGTCGAACAGCAAAAAAATCTTTGGCAAAAATTATTAAATAAATTGGGAATTTAACTGCGGGCATGGTTCAACGGCAGAACGTGTCCTTCCCAAGGACAGGATACGGGTTCAATTCCCGTTGCCCGCTCATATGCAATATCCTATAATTGTCAAAAAAAGTCCGTTAGCTTTAGTGAAAAATATCATTGCCGTTGAACTGCTGACCGGTTTTTTGCTGTTTGCCTCTTCTTTCGCGGCAAATTACGAGAAAATTTCCCATTTGGCGACCTTCGGTCAGTTGCGTTATGACTATTCTTTAATAATAGCCACTTCTTTTTTGCAATTAATCATCACCTTAGTCGTTTTCTTGAAATGGCATAATGAAAATTATGAAATCAGAGAGAGGGAGATATTGACCAAGAAAGGAATTTTTTATGTTAATCAAAATTCTTTATCGATAAGCGACATAAACTCAATAGTTTCCAGACAAAGCCTTTTGGAAAAGTTGGCAAACTGCGGCACGATAATAATTAAAACTTCAACTTCAAAGAGTTTTTTTCTGCGTAATATAGAAAATGCTGAAATTATCAGGGATACGGTTAAAAATATTATTGACAAAAATAAGATTTTAACCAGCGAAGAAACAAAAAAAATTCCTCTGCCCGATCTCATTTTAGCCGGCGAAAATCATTATTTAGAATTTAAACAAGGTTTGAGATGGGATCAAAAGCAAAAAACAATCAATAAGGGGTTAGAGAAGGCAGCGATGAAATCAATCGCCAGTTTTTTGAACGCCGACGGCGGGAAATTCGTTATCGGCGTGGCCGATGATAAAACTATTTACGGCCTGGAAGACGATTACAAAACTTTGCCTCGCCAAGACAGAGATGGTTTTGAAAACCATTTTAACCATATTTTTCAGAGTATGCTCGGTCCGAGATTCAGGCAGTTTATCAAAGTGAATTTTGAAAAAATAAACGGCCGAGACGTCTGTGTAGTTGAGGTCAAACCGAGCGATTCGCGGGTTTATTTAAAACAAAATAATACCGAAGAATTTTTTATCCGAACGGGTAATAGCACCAGCGCCTTGACAATGAGCGAAGCGCAGGATTATATTAAATCTCATTGGGGATAATTTTTGCCCTTTTAGTTCAATCGGCAGAACAGCGGTTTCGTAAACCGCAAACGCCAGTTCGATCCTGGCAGAGGGCTCAATCCGACCATCGGCTCTTTCATCTTAAGGTAATTTGTGGTAAAAATAAATTAATATGGCAGATATTACCGGGAAAATTGGGGGAATGGAAACTAAGCTCCGCCGATTGGCGGACCGTCTTTGATATAACCAATAAGAAAAAAAAACTTGAGTGGTTGGAGAAAGAAATACAGAGACCGGGTCTCTGGGAAAATAAAACAGAGGCGATAAGAATTACTAAAGAGTTGTCGGGTCTACAGCAAGAAATCATTGATTTTGAGTCAATAAAAACAGAAGAAGATCTGAAAAGAATGGAATCGCTGATTTTTCTTTCCGGAAAATACGACAAAGGAAACGCTTTTCTATCAGTTTATTCAGGAGCCGGCGGCCAAGATGCCCAAGATTGGGCAACAATGCTTTTCAGAATGTACCAAAGATACGCTGGAAAAAAAGGATTTAAACATAAAATTTTAGAGCAGTCGTTTGGCGAAGCCGGCGGACCCGAAGGCAGGATTGGCACGAAATCGGCTACTCTGGAAATTAAAGGAAATTTTGCTTACGGATTTTTAAAAAAAGAAACAGGAGTGCACAGATTAGTCAGAATATCTCCCTTCTCGGCAAAATCATTGCGCCACACTTCTTTTACTTTAATTGAGGTCTTGCCGGAAATCGGAGAAGGGGAGAAAGAAATAAATATAAAGTCAGAAGATTTACAGATTGATTCTTACAGGTCTTCCGGTCCCGGCGGCCAGTATGTCAATAAAAGAGAAACAGCTGTGCGCCTTACTCATTTACCCACGGGTCTTATTGTTGCTTGTCAAACAGAACGGCTTCAGGGCGATAATAAAAAACAGGCGATGAAAATGTTGTTAGCCAAACTTTACCAGCTTCAACAGGAAACCCGGCAGAAAGAAATGAAAGAGGTGCGCGGCGAGAAAATTTCCGCCAGCTGGAGCAACCAGATAAGAAACTACGTTCTGCATCCCTATAAATTAGTTAAAGACTTGAGAACTGATGTTGAATCTTCAAATCCGGAAAAAGTTTTAGACGGCGATTTGGATGAATTTATAGAAGCAGAAATAAAATACAATGATAAAATTTGACAAAGTAACTAAAATTTATTGCCCGCATTTAAACGGCAATGAAAAGATCACCGCCTTGGAAGAAATTTCTTTGGAAATAAAACCCAAAGAGTTTGTTTCTATAACCGGCAGATCTGGAGCAGGCAAAACCACTTTGTTGAAGCTTTTATTGGCCGAAGAAAGACCGAACGAGGGTCAAATTTTTTTTCAAGGGCAGGATGTTTGTGAAATAAAATCAAACCAGTTGTCTTATTTGCGCCGACAGATAGGCGCTGTTTTTCAGGACTGCAAACTTTTTCCCTCTAAAACCGTTTTTGAAAACATTGCTTATGTCATGGAAGTTATCGGGGCTGGCAGAGAAGAAATTGAAAGAGATGTGCCGAAAGTATTGGAAATTGTCGGGTTAACGGAGAGGGCAAATCATTTTCCAAAAGAGCTTTCAGGCGGCGAGGCCCAGAGGGCGGCAATAGCCAGGGCTTTAATCCATAGGCCGGAAGTCATATTGGCTGACGAACCCACCGGAAATTTAGACCCTTATAATACTTTGGACATTATCCATCTTTTGCTTAAAATAAATGAAATGGGCACAACCGTGATTTTAGCCACTCACAACAGGGAAACAATCAATTCCATCGGCAAAAGAGTGATTTCTTTGGATAGGGGAAAAATAATAAGAGATGAAGAAGAGGGCAGATTTATATTGTAAACTACTTAGAAACGGAGTTTCTAAGTACCAAGTTAAAATGCTTACATCGCTTAAGAGGATAATTCATTTGGGATGGTTAGGATTAGTTCGCGACGGCGGCCAGATTTTTGCCACGATTTTTATTTTGGCTATTGCTATTTTACTGGTTAGTTCGCTGTTTTTATCGGGAAAAGTTGGCCAATTTTTGATTAATTCTTTGGAGAGCAAGGCCGATGTTTCGGTTTATTTTAAAGAAGCCGCTCTGGAAGAAGATATCGCTCAAGTTCAAGATGAGCTGGCAAAAATTCCCGAAGTCAAAGAAATAATTTATATTTCCAAAGATCAAGCCTTGGAAGAATTTAAAAAAAGGTATGAAAACAATCCTGTTCTGATGGATTCCGTAAAAGAGCTGGGCGGCAATCCATTTTTGGCTTCCTTAAGGATCCAAGCAAAACAGGCCGGCCAATACAAGGTTATCACCGGTTTTATAGATAATTTGAGTATTGATGATATTATTGAAAAAGTTGATTACAGCCAAAGGCAGAATGTTATTGAAAGAATTTTTTCCATCACTTCTTTTCTGGGAAAAACCGGCATATTATTTTCTTCAATCTTGGTTGCTATTGCTATTTTAATTACTTTCAATACTATTAAGATGGCGATTTATAATTTCCAGGAAGAAGTCAAAATCCAGCGTCTGGTTGGGGCTTCCAATTGGTTTATCCGGGGGCCGTTTCTGGCCCAGGGCGCTATTGCCGGAATAATATCTGCCTTTATTTCCCTTTTGGTTTTATTTCTTATCGTTTTATTATTCAGCCCGAAGATTCAGATTTTCCTGCCGGATTTAAATATCTTCAAAATGTTCTGGAGTAATTTCGGCTTTATCTTCTTGATTCAATTTGCCACCGGTATTGCCTTGGGTTCAATTTCAAGCCTAATCGCCATTAGAAAATATATAAAAATATAATTTATTGCGGGGTCGTATAACGGTAGTACCGCGCCCTCTGGAGGCGTGTATCATGGTTCGAATCCATGCCCCGCAGCACTTCTTCGCTACTGCTCCTCAGAGCCTTCGGCACACTATATATAATAGCGACGAAGGGTCTTGTCTCAATATGTTTCATTACGTTTATATCCTTAAATGCGCAGATAAGTCTTTCTATATCGGTTGCACAAATAATCTTGAAAAACGAATACAACAGCATAATAATTCAAAATGGGGCGCGCATTATACTAAAATTCGTCGGCCGGTAGTATTAAAATATTCAGAAGAATTTAAAACATTAAAAGAGGCGCGCAGACGTGAAGCCGAAATTAAAGGTTGGCGCAGGGAAAAGAAGTTGGAATTAATTAAAGGATAAATCACTTAGAAACGGGGTTTCGAAGTAATTACAGTCGGCATTTGTCATCTCCTTATAAATTTTAATTTTCTATTTTTAACCATAGCATAAATATAATAAAAGTCAATAGTTGTGGGTAATATATACAAACATACATGGCGGGATTTTTATTTGCGCTGAATTTATCGAGGGGGTAGAATTAAGATATGAAAATACTGAAAACAAAGTATCAAAACAGAGACCCCCAACTGGAAACTTCCGGAAAAATTATTGGATTTTATGAAAGAGAGTTTTATTGTTTTTCTAATTTTTCCAGTTTTGCGGTCAAATGGAGAGGCAGATTTTGGCCGACTTCCGAACATGCCTATCAGGCCTCAAGATTTATGGGAAAAAATCCTAAACTTGTTGAAAAAATATTTAAAGCCAAGTCGGCTGACGATGCTTACAGAATTGCCAGGAAAAATTTGGTAAATAATTTTGACGAATACAGGGGAAATGATTTAAAAAACATGGAAGATATTGTCAGACATAAATTGCGGCAAAATTCCTATGTCATGCATAAATTATTGCAAACCGGCAAAAGAAAAATTATTGAGGACTCGCCGAAAGATGATTTTTGGGGATGGGGGATAAAAAGAAACGGTAGGAATGAACTGGGAAAAATTTGGATGAAATTGAGGGGTGAAATAAAGAGAAAGAATCTTTAGGGATTAAAACTACTTAGAAACGGGGTTTCGAAACGGGGTTTCTAAGTGGTTGTTAAACACTGAGTGTCGCACAAATAATTTCTTCGGTTCTAGCCGTAAAATGGGTTTTTACTTTGCCTCTTTTGGCAGTTGCTTTAGGTATAGGAGTTTCAGCAATCGTCGGCTTGACTTTCGGCCTTTATCCGGCTCGCCAAGCTTCTCAAAAGAGCCCGATTGAATCTTTAAGATACGAATAGTATAATAAAATAAATGTTAAAGAAATTTATTATTATCTTAATAATTATTGCCGGCGTGGCAGCTATCACTTGGGCTGTATTTTTGCGACCGCCGCTAACAAAAAATATTATGAATCACATTATAACTATCAAAACAAATATAGGTGAAATAAGTTTTATGACTTATGACGCAGACGCGCCGAAAGCAGTCAATAATTTTATAACGCTTGCCCAGAAAGGATATTATGACGGCGTAATTTTCCACAGGGTCATAGACGGATTTATGATTCAGGGAGGCGATCCGACTGGCACGGGAAGGGGCGGGCCGGGGTACACTTTTGAAGACGAACTTAATCCTCAAACACAATCTTATAAAGACGGATATAAAAAAGGCGTAGTGGCTATGGCCAACGCCGGGCCGAATACCAACGGCAGTCAGTTTTTTATCATGGTTGCAGATTATCCTTTGCCTAATAATTATACTATTTTCGGAAAAGTTATTTCCGGCCAGGAAGTGGCTGATGCTATAGCTAAATTGCCAACTGACCAAAACAATAAGCCAAATTCGCCGGTTATAATGGAAAAAGTGACAGTTTCAGAGAAGTAATATTGCATATTTTTTGGAAATAAGGTAATATCAACATCGTAATAGTAAGTTAGTCGGCTTGCTTTTAAATTTATTTATTTAAAGAACAATATGGCAAAGAAATTATTCGTCGGCGGCCTGTCTTTTGACACCACCGAAAATACTCTCAAGGATACATTCTCGCAGGCAGGAGCCGTTGAATCGGCAGTCATCATCATGGACAAAATTTCCGGACGTTCCAAAGGTTTTGGATTCGTGGAAATGTCTACTGAAGATGAAGCCAAAAAAGCTATTGAAATGTTCAATGGCAAGGATCTTGACGGAAGGAATGTGACCGTGAACGAAGCTCGCCCAATGGAACCCAGAGCGCCCAGACAGGGCGGATTTGGCGGCGACGGAGATCGCGGCGGCAGAAATTGGTAAATTTTTCTACTAGAAAAAATCCCCTTAACCGGGGATTTTTTCGTTAAAGCATTGATTGAGGTTTGACCTCAATCAAATAGTAAATTAAAATACATATAATATATGAGAAAAGAATTATTCGGAGTTGATTCGTTTGTTCATGTTT
The DNA here is from genome assembly GCA_964363855.1 of uncultured Candidatus Saccharibacteria bacterium. GTDB lineage: Bacteria > Patescibacteriota > Minisyncoccia > Minisyncoccales > CAZWNE01 > JBBTTI01. The sequence continues at coordinate 8,526 of CAYIJU010000011.1, forward strand.
ATAATAGAGGCAATCGCAAACAGCCAATTGTTCGTGATGAAAAAGATCGATGGCGTTTTCTTCAGTCGCTTTATTATTTTAATAGCAAAATATCTATTGCCAATCCATTTCAGATTCTTCAAAGAAAGAAAAGATTGAGGTTTGACCTCAATCATAATTTTATTTGGCCGGAGGAATGGCCAATGCGCCAGCCGATTGTAAAAATTATTAATTTTTCTTTGTTGGAAAATCATTATCATTTATTATTGAAAGAAATAGCAAGGGGTGGCATTACAATATTTATGAAAAAATTAGGAAATGGTATGACCGGTTATTTTAATACGAAATATCAAGAGACAGGAAGATTATTTCAGGGATCATATAAGGCCAAGGTAGTTGATAAAGATTCATATTTGCAATATTTAAGCGTTTATATCCAGGTTAAAAATATATTTGATCTTTATCCCGGAGGTTTTGAAAAAGCAATCAAGGAATTTGATAAAGCATATGAATGGGCTATCCAATATCCTTTTTGCAGTTTAGCGGATTATGTCGGGAAGAGAAATTCGTTAATTATTGATAAAGATATTTTAGGAGATATCTTTTTTGATCCTAAAGAATATAAAGAATTCGTTTGGCAATGCATAGCAACGGAAAATTTTGATGAAAAATTAAAATCTATTAAATTAGATTAAGTTGATTGAGGTCAAACCTCAATCAAACAAAATGAAAAAGATTTTTGTTAAAGCGAGGCCTTCGGCTAGAGAAAAAAAAGTGGAAAAGATCAGTGAGACAAATTTTGTGGTCTGGGTGAAAGAGCCGCCAATAAAAGGAAAAGCCAATAAAGCGATCGTTAAGGCATTGGCAGAGTATTTTGATGCGCCTCTGTCGCAAATTATTCTAATTTCTGGTTCTTCTTCGAGGCAAAAGATATTTAAAATTTTATAAAAAGGAGTAAAGTTAAAACATGAAATATGTCGAGATTTTAGACACAACTTTAAGGGATGGCGAACAGATGAAAGGGGCTTCTTTCAATCCGGAAGAAAAATTGGCTATTACCAAGATGCTTTTGGAAAAATTGAAAGTAGACAGGGTGGAAGTATGTTCGGCCAGAGTATCAGAGGGGGAATTAAAAGCTGCCCAGAAAATCTGCCAATGGGCCAAGAAAAATTCTTATTTGGATAAAATTGAAATCTTGGGCTTTGTTGATAATGGCCAGTCTTTGGAATGGATAAAAAAAGCCGGCGGGAAAGTTTTGAATCTTTTAGTCAAGGGCTCCTTGACCCATTTGACTTTACAGCTTAAGAAAACTTTAGACCAGCATATCGTTGATATTAAGAATATTTTTTGGCAATCAAAAAAAATGAAAATAGAAATTAATGTTTATCTGGAAGATTGGAGCAGGGGATTGGATGAGTCCAAAGATTATGTTTTTAAATTAACTGAAAAATTGCAGGAATTTGGAGCAAAAAGAATAATGCTGGCTGATACGTTGGGAATCTTGTCGCCTGACGAAACTCGCCAGAAGGTTAAATTAATGGTTGATAATTTTTCCGATATTCATTTTGATTTTCATGGCCACAATGATTACGGCTTGGCTACCGCTAATTCTTTAGCGGCAATTATGGCCGGGGTAAAGGGAATACACGGAACGATCAATGGTTTGGGCGAGCGGGCGGGAAATACTCATATAGCTGAAATAGCGGCGGCGATTAACGATAAAACAAATTTTAAGTGCGGGGTGAATGAAAAATTTATAAATAAAACAAGTAAACTGGTTGAAAGATTTTCCGGAATCAGGATTTCTCCGGGAAAACCTATTATTGGTGAAAATATTTTTATTCAGGTTGCCGGCATCCATGCTGATGGCGACAGAAAAGGTAATTTATACATATCAAAAATAACTTCTGAAAGATTTGGCAGAGAAAGGGAATATGCGCTAGGAAAATTATCCGGCCGAGCCAGCTTAGAGCATAATTTGCAAAAAATAGGTATAGAATTGAACAAAGAAGAAAAAGATAAAGTTTTAAAAAAAATAATTGAATTGGGCGATAAAAAATACTCGCTTAATTTCGCCGATCTGCCATTTATTGTTTCTGACGTACTGGGTTCGCCTTTAAAAAAAGAGATGGAAATAATTAATGTCTCAATTTTTAGCGAGTTAAATTCAATTCCGAAAGCCGAAGTAAGAGTAAAAATAAAAGGCAAGGAATATGTGGGAAAAGCTAATGGCGACGGGGGATACGATGCTTTTATGAAGGCCTTAAAAAAGATTTTAGTCAATAAATTAAAACTAAAGCTTCCAAAGCTAATTGATTACGAAGTAAGAATCCCGCCCGGAGGGAAGACAGACGCTATAGTTGAGGCAAAAATTACTTGGGAAAAAAATGGCAATTCTTTTACGACAATAGGCGTGGATTCCGATCAAGTTATGGCAGCAGTTAAATCCACTGAAAAAATGTTAAATTTGATGTTAAAATAAAAACTTGATGAAAAATTATTTAACCCGAGAGGGTTTAGAAAAATTGCAAAAAGAGTTGGAATATCTGAAGAATTTTAGAAGGAAAGAAGTGGCGATAAAATTAAAAGAAGCGATCTCTCAGGGCGATCTCAAGGAAA
>CAYIJU010000012.1:0-5419 GCA_964363855.1 uncultured Candidatus Saccharibacteria bacterium
AAGGCGGATAAAAATAAAATTGCTTTAATCTGGGAGCCGGAACCTGTTGACGAAACGCCAAAAATCATAACTTACGGAGAACTGTTCTCTGATGTTTGTCGTTTTGCTAATTATTTGAAAAAATTAGGAGTGAAAAAAGGGGATAGGGTAGGAATTTATCTGCCGATGATTCCGGAAGTCGCTATTTCTATGTTGGCTTGCGCCAGAATCGGCGCAGTTCATACGGTAGTTTTTTCCGCTTTTTCGCCTTCTGCCTTACGAGCCAGGCTTCAAGATACCGAAGCGGAGGTTTTAGTTACAGCTGACGGCTACTATCGCCGCGGCCAGTTCATTGATTTGCTGAAAAATGCCAAAGAAGGAATTCTGGAAACTAAAATCAAAGAGACGATTGTTATAAACAGAAAAAGCAGCGAAACTCCTTGGCAAAACGAAAGCGATTCTTGCGAAGCAGAAGAAATGGATTCAGAGGATCCTTTATTTATTCTTTATACTTCAGGCTCTACCGGAAAACCCAAAGGAGTGGTGCACACTTGCGGCGGTTATACGGTGCAGGCGCTTTGGACAGGCAAGTGGATTTTTAATTTGAAACAAGGAAATATTTTTTGGTGCACGGCTGATGTTGGTTGGGTAACTGGCCACACTTACGGAGTCTATTCTCCTTTACTAAACGGCGCGACAACAGTTTTTTTTGAAGGCGCTCCTGATTGGCCAACTCCCGACAGATGGGCAAAAATTATTGAAAAACATAAGGTTAATACATTTTATACCGCGCCTACGGCTATCAGGATGTTTGCGAAATACGGCGCAGAAATTTTGAAAAATTATAAATTTGATTCATTGGAATTATTGGGGTCAGTTGGCGAGCCGATAGATGAAGATGCTTGGGCTTGGTATTCCAAAGAGGTGGGTAGAGAAAAATGCCCGATCGTTGATACTTGGTGGCAGACGGAAACAGGAGGAATTTTGATTACTTCTTTACCGGGGATTGGCCCATTTAAACCAAGCTTTACGGGGTTGCCTTTTCCGGGAGTACAAGTTGATATTAAAGACGGCAATTTAGTGATTTTACCGCCCTTTGCTCCGGGAATGCTTCGGGGGATTTATAAAAATCCGGAGAAATATCTGGAAACTTATTGGAGTCAAGTTGAAGGCGTTTATTTTACTTCCGACGGCGCCATAAAAGACGAAAATGGCTTAATCAGAATTATTGGCAGGGTAGACGATGTTATTAAAGTGGCTGGCCACAGGGTTTCCACCGGAGAGCTGGAAAATGCCGTCAATTTGCATCCGGAAATCATTGAATGCGCAGTAGTTGGAATTCCTGACGAAATCAAAGGAGAAGTGCCCATAACTTTCGTTGTCTATAACGGAAGCAGGACCGCAGATGAGATAAAAAAAGAAGTGATAGATCAAATTAAAAAAGAAATAGGGCCGATTGCTTTGCCAAAAGAAGTTTATTTGGTAGATGATTTGCCTAAAACCCGTTCCGGTAAAATTATGAGAAGAATCTTGAAAAAGCTTTTCACCGGCGAAGATCTCGGCGACTTATCCACCCTATCCAACCCCGAAACCGTAGAAAAAATAAAAGAGATAATAAAAAAATAATATGGAAAAAATGTTTTTAATTTTTGGGAGCAGTGTTACTTACGGGGCTTGGGATTCAGAAGGGGGTTGGGCAAATAGATTAAGAAGTTTTTTAGATATGCTTGATATTATCGGTTATATTACCAGAGTAAAATCGGTAAAGAAAATTCAGACAAAAGATGGTAATATAAAATGGAAGAGTACTGGCGGTTTCTACAAGAGGCAGAGTTGCTAAAGAACTTTTAGAAAGAGCTAAATTTATTGACCTAAGAAGGATTAAAAATAAAATTTCGCAATAAAAAAATCTGGAGCTATCCCGAAAGATACTCCAGAGTGTCATCACATTTATAAGTATAGCAAGTCCTAATACCTTGTCAAGTTAAAATTACGAGAACGGTTCTCGTGAAAATTATATGAAGCAAAAATCTAAAAAATTTATTTTAAGGTTTGAGGAGGTTGAATACGGCGATGTGGGGTTGGTCGGAGGGAAAAATGCTTCGCTGGGAGAAATGTTTTCCAAGCTGACTGAAAAGGGCGTAAATGTTCCCGATGGTTTTGCTTTAACTTCTAAAGCTTATTGGCATTTTTTGAAAGAAAATAAACTTAATGGTGTTTTGGAGACAATTTTTTCAAAATTTAATCCCGCCAGTATTAAAAATTTACAGGCAACCGGAAAGCTGGCGAGAAGCGCAATTTCAAAAGCTAATTTCCCTAAAGACTTAGAAGAGGAAATTATCAAAGCTTACCAAAAACTTGGGAAAGAATATGGGGAAAATACCGCCGTGGCAGTAAGAACTTCCGGTGTGGCCGAAGACCGGCCCAATGCTTCTTTCGCTGGCCAATTTGAAACTTATTTAAATGTTTCCGGAAAAGAAAAATTATTAACGGCAATAAAAAAGTGTATTATTTCGACCTTTACGGACCGAGCCATCGCCTATAGGGAGGAAAAGAAAATTTCCCAACTGGAATTCGCTCTTTCGGTTGGCGTGCAAAAAATGGTCAGATCGGATTTAGCTTCTTCCGGCATTATTTTTACTTTAGACACGGAAACCGGTTTCAAAAATGTTCTTTTGATCAATTCAATCTGGGGAATAGGGGAGATGATTGTTAAAGGAAAAATTACCCCCGATCAGTTTTATTTTTTTAAGCCGACGAAAGCAATTATTGTTAAAAATTTAGGGAGAAAAAATAAAAAGTATATTTTTTCATCAAGCGGCGGATTAAAAGAAGTAAGCGTGCCAGCGCAAAAACAATTGGAGTTTTCTTTAACCGATGAGGAAATATCAAAACTGGCCAGCTGGGCGTTAATTATAGAGGAGCATTATGGCATAGCTGAAGATATTGAGTGGGCTAAAGATGGCCAAACTGGAGAGCTTTTCATTGTCCAGTCGCGGCCGGAAACTATCTATAATGCTCAAAAAGAAAACATTTATGAGGAATACGAAATTAAAACAGATAAAAAACCTATTTTAACCGGAGCTGCTGTGGGAAATAAAATTGGCCAAGGCAAAGTTCATATTATTCAGGATGTTTCCAAAATTTTTGAGTTTAAAAAAGGAGAGATTTTAGTGACTAGAATGACTGATCCTGACTGGGTGAGTATTTTTCCCATGGCTTCTGCCATTATTACTGAAGAAGGGGGGAAAACATGCCATGCAGCAATAGTCAGCAGGGAATTAGGAGTTCCGGCGATTGTCGGGGCAAAAAATGCCGCTAAGATTTTGAAGAATGGACAAATGATAACAGCGGATTGTAGTCAGGGGATGCAAGGCAAAATTTTTGACGGGAAAATTGATTTTGAAATTAAAAGATATAATTTGAAAAATGTTCCGGAAATACCAACCAAGATAATGGTTAATATCGGCGCGCCGGACATGGCTTTTAAAACTTCTTTCTTGCCGGTGCAGGGGGTCGGTTTAGCTAGGGAAGAATTTATTATCGCTGAAAAAATTAAAGTTCATCCGTTAGCTTTATATCATTTTAATGCTTTAAAAGATCAAAAATTAAAGAAAAAGATTGCTGAAATTACGGTTGAGCATAAAGACAAAAAAGAGTTTTTTGTGAAGGAGTTGGCCGAGGGCATTGCTCAAATTGCTGCCGGATTTTATCCAAGAGAGGTTATAGTCAGGTTTTCCGATTTCAAAACCAATGAATACCGCAATCTGGTTGGCGGAGAATTATTTGAAGGAAATGAGGAAAATCCAATGTTAGGATTCAGGGGCGCTTCCCGGTATTTAGATAAAGAATTTCAGCCGGCCTTTCAGATGGAGTGCCAAGCTATTAAGCTGTGCCGTGAAGTTTTCGGGCTAAACAATATTTCGGTAATGGTTCCTTTTTGTCGAACACCGGAAGAGGGGAGAGCGGTTAGAGAATTAATCACAAAATTTGGTCTTTTAAATTTGAAAGTCTATGTAATGTGCGAAATACCTTCCAATGTTATTTTGGCTGATAAATTTTTGGATATTTTTGACGGGATGAGCATTGGCAGCAATGATTTGACTCAATTGGTCTTAGGAATGGATAGGGATAATGCTAAAATAGCTTATATTAGCGACGAGAGAAATGAGGCGGTGAAACATGTGATTAAAAAAGTTATTGAAACCTGTAAGAGAAGAAATAAATATATTGGTATTTGCGGTCAGGCACCATCAGATTTTCCCGATTTCGCCGAATTTTTAGTTGAGCAGGGGATAGATAGCATTTCCCTCAACCCCGACACCGTCATCAAAACAATTTTAAATCTCGCTAAGCAAAATAACAAAAATTACGAGAACGGTTCTCGTGAAATTAAAAAGGATGCCAATTAAACGGCCATTATTAGCAAATGGAGAAATATATCATATCGTAGTCAGGGCAGTAGATGACCTGAAACTTTTTAGGGATGAAAAAGATTATTTGAGAAAAATTCATAATTTATTTGAATTTAACGATAGTAATCCGACTAAGTGGCAGTATCGTCAATACTACGAGAACGGTTCTCGTGAAATTAACAAAAGAACGAAAAGAAATTTGTTGGCGGAAATCTTAACTTTTTGCTTGATGCCCAATCATATTCATTTATTAGTTCGTCAATTAATAGATGGCGGGATTAGTAAATTTATGCGAAAAATTGGCGCGGGCTATGGAATTTATTATAATAATAAGTACAAAAGAAGTGGGCATATTTTTCAGGGAAAATACAGGGCTGTTCAAGTGAAAAGCGATCAGCAATTACAGACAGTATTTGTTTATATTCACGCAAATCCAGTTTCGTTAGTTGAGCCTGGCTGGAAAGAAAAAGGGATTAAAAATATCAATGAAGCAATAAATTTTCTCGAAAATTATAGATGGTCAAGTTATTTAGACTATCTTCAAAATAAAAATTTTCCATCTTTGACTAATAGAGAATTTTTAACCGAAACATTCGGAGGTAGTGAGTCGTGCCGTGAGATAGTCAATGACTGGCTAAAATACAAAAAAGAATTATTTGATTTCGATAAAGTAGCAATAGAATAATTACTACGAGAACGGTTCTCGTGATATTAATTATAAATTATATGGCGGAGGTTAAAATTTTAAATAATTTAGTTATTAGAAAAGCGACCATAAGTGACTTGGAAGATATTCTTAGATTGAATTTTGAATTGTTCAAACACGTATATAAGAAATTTGATAAAACTTTGAATTTGAATTGGACATACGGTAAAATGGGGAAGAAATATTTTAAAAATACAATTGTTGATGAAAAATATGGTTTTGCAGAAGTTATAGAATATGAAAAAAAGATAATTGGCTATCTTTGCGGAGGAATAAAAAAACAATTGCCTTGGCGCGTAGAGGTGAAATATGCTGAATT